>PMUE01000020.1 GCA_003167055.1 Vulcanimicrobiota bacterium
AGCGACCTCGCGCTACGCTACGGGCTCGTCATGACGGCGGGCGCCGATTTTCACGACATTCGCTACCATACACGCGGCGTCGGAATGGACGTCGAACGCGACGATATCGCGCCGTTTCTCGATTTAATAATGTAGCTCACTTTCCGAGTAGAGGCGCCACCAGGCGCGTGTCAAAATGCGCCTCATGTCGAGACGCATTTCTTTTGCATTGATCGCCGCGCTCGTTGCGTTGGCCGCGCTGCCCGCGAGCGCGCAATCGTCCGCTCCGGCGGCACAAACGGTTCTGGGCGCGCTACGCTGGCGCAACATCGGTCCGGGCATCGGCGGACGATCCGTCGCGATCGATGCCGTACCCGGCGAACCCTTTACGTTTTACTTCGGTGGCGTTGACGGCGGCGTATGGCGCTCGACGAACTACGGTCTCACCTGGACGAACATCACCGACGGCCAACTCAACGCCTCGAATAGCATCGGCGCCCTCGCCGTCGCACCGTCGGATCCCAAGATCATTTATGCCGGCACGGGCGAGGCCGATATTCGCAACACGTTCGTCACCGGCAACGGCATCTACAAGACGACCGACGCGGGCAAGACGTGGCACTACACGGGACTCAAAGAGACACACACGATCGCCAAGATCGTCGTCGATCCGCACGATGCCAACGTCCTTTATGCGGCGTCGATGGGGCACGTGTTTGCGAAGAATCCGGAGCGCGGCATTTTCAAATCGGCCGATGGCGGCGCGCATTGGAGCAAGGTGCTCTATATCGACGAGAATACCGGTGCGGGCGATCTGGTCATGGACGTTTCGCATCCAAAGACGCTCTATGCCGCGATGTGGCAAGCGCAGCGCAATCCGGGGCTGCTCGTCAGCGGTGGTCCCGGAAGCGGTCTGTACAAAACGACCGACGGCGGTGCGCACTGGGCGAAGATTTCGAGCAATCCGGGCTTTGCGACCGGCACACTCGGTCGCATCGGCGTGAGCATTGCCGCGAGCGATCCCAAGGTGGTCTATGCGATCGTCCAGGCAAAAGACGGCGGTGTCTTTCGTTCGGATGACGGCGGTGGGCACTGGAAGCTCGTGAACAACAGCATGGAGATGCGGCAGCGCGCCTTCTACTATACGGCGATCTATGCCGATCCGAACGATCCAAACACGATCTACGTTCCCAACGCGCGCTTTTTCGTTTCGCACGACGGTGGCAAGAACTTCAGTCTGCTTCGGCCGCCGCACGGCGACAACCATACGGTCTGGATCGACCCGAAGAATTCGAAGATCATCCTGGAGGCCAACGACGGTGGTGCAACGGTCTCCACCGACGGCGGCGCGACCTGGAGCAGCGAGCACAATCAGCTCACCGCGCAGTTTTACCGCGTTGCGCTCGACGATGCATTCCCGTTCAACGTCTACGGCGCGCAGCAAGACGAAGGCTCGTTCGAAGGGCCGAGCGCTTCGGCAAACGGCTCGATCCTCACCAGCGATTGGAGACGTACGGCCTTAGGAGAGAGCACGTTCATCGCACCGGAGCCCGGCAAGACGAGCGTCGATTACGGCAGCGGTTATTTCAGCATCATGGAGCGCTACGATCCGGGCGACGACGAGTACAACAGCGTCAGTCCGTACCCGCTCTATCGCGAAGGTGCAAGCTCGGCCGAACTCGAGTATCGCCTCGCGTGGACGCATCCGATTTTCTTCTCGCCGGTCAATCCAAAAGAGCTGCTCGTCGGCGCGCAATTCGTGCTGAGCAGCACCGACGACGGACAGACGTGGAAGAAGATCAGTCCTGATCTCACCCGCAATGATCCGGCGACAGAAGGCCCGAGCGGCGGTCCGATCGACGACGACGCGTCGAGTGCCGAGATCTTTCCGTATGTCTCGGCGCTCGCGGTGTCACCGCTCGACGGCGATGAGCTGTGGGCCGGCTCGGCTGACGGCTTCGTGCATATGACGACGAATCACGGCGCGAGCTGGACCGACATCACGCCGGCCGAACTGCCGAAGTGGACGGAGATCACCTCGATCGAACCGTCGCACACGGACAAGGGCACGGCGTATCTGACGGCATCGAGCTATCAGTGGGACGATTTCCGCCCGTACGTGTTGCGGACAACGGATTTCGGCAAGACGTGGACGCCTTTCGCCGACGGTATTCCGCCGGATGAGTACGTGTACACGGTGCGACAAGATCCCAACGCCACAAATCTTTTCTTCTTGACGACCAAGAGCACAGTCTACGTGAGCTTCGACGCTGCGGCGCATTGGCAGCCGCTGACGCTCAATCTTCCCAACGTACAGGTGCGCGACATCGCGCTTGATGCGCGCGAAGGCAAGGTGGTCATCGCGACGCATGGCCGCTCGATGTGGGTGCTCGACAATTTGACGCTGCTCGAACAGCTCGCCAATCCAGCGCCGGCAAGTGCGAACGGCGCCGTGCTCTACGCACCGCAACGCGCCTGGCTCACCCACGTTTACGGCAGCGGCTTCGGCGGCAATGCGAATGCGGCGGGTAACGGCGAGAATCCGCCGCTCGGCGCGACGGTGATCTTCTACGTCCCGAACTCCTACGACGGTAACACGCCGGTGACGCTCACGTTCAAAGATGCGTCAGGTAACGTGGTGCGGTCGTTCGCGCTTCACCGCAAGCGCGCGGGAGCGCCCGAGCCCCCGAGCGAGCGCTACCATCCAACCGAAGATCGGGCGCGGGCATACGCGCGTCTCACCGGCATTGCGCCCGGGATGAACGCATTTCAGTGGGATCTTCGCTACCCTGATGCAATCGAAGTCACCGGCTTCGAGCCCTCCGGTTCGGGCGGGGGCCTCGACGATTCACTTCTCGGCGCGCAGATCGTGCCGGGCAACTATACGGTGACGCTCGACTACGGCGGCGCGCAGACCTCGCAGCCGTTCGCGCTCACACTCGATCCGCGAGCGGCCGCGACGGCCGCGGATCTGGCGGCGCGGCGCGATCTCGGCTTGAAGATCCACGACGTGCTCGATCAGCTCGACGCTTCGGTCAACGCGGCGATTGCCGCGCGGGCGAACGTTGCTCCCGGCAGCGCAGCTGCTGCCAAGCTCGATGCGGCGATCGCTGCGGTCGTCGACATCGTGCATCCCCAGGCCGACGAAGGCTCGCTGCTGTACGAGTCGCGGCTGCGTAACTTCCTCGCATATCTCAACGCCGAGATCGATATCGGTTACGTGCGTCCAACCGCGGCGGAGTACACGGTGTTCGACAAACTCAGCGCCGATGCGACCACCGCGGAGGCGAATCTCAAGGCTGCAATCAGCGCCGCGCACTAACGCGCCATTACGCCTTGGGCATCAGTCCGGCGTTGACGGCGCGGCGCACACTCGCAAGCAGTGCTGCACCTTCGCGTTCGTAGCGTTCGAGCGCATGGCGCTGGGCCTCAATCGCGGCGATGTCGCGCATGAACTTGTGGTTGATGCGCACGTTGTATGCGCACGCCATCAGCGCTGCGTGAGCAAATTCGCCGGCGCAGCCGATGTCGCTGATGAGGTTGGCGTTATTGAGATCGAGCGCGCTCTGCGTAAAACGCAATAGGTCGAGTGCGTTTTGCGCGACGGCGAGCGGCTCGGCGGCGGCGTGGGCGAGCGCAAGTTCGAGTGCGGCGCGGCGCGCGTGTTTTTCCGAATCCGTCGTTTTGGGCATAGCGGTTGCCGCCACCACCCGATCGAAGGCAGCTTCGTCGCGCTCGCGGGAGCGTAGAAACTCGTCGCGCAACGCATCGGCTTGGGCGACGAGCTCCAGGGCAAGGTCGCGCTGTGCCGCGTACTTGGGGTTCGTCGAACAGATTCGTCCGACCATCGCCACCAGCGACGCGCCGGCGGCTGCGACCATCGTCGCAGCGCTGCCCCCGCCGGGGGTTGGCCACTCGCTGGCAAGCTGCGATAAGTATTCGGAGAGCGTTTCCACGCCGGGGGCTTTCCCCGCCGGGCTCGAAAAGCTCCCCCTTAAGGTGCCGCCTCCGGCGGCCATTCCCACATTTTTATTTCGAGGAGTTCCATCGTGCCCGTCACGGAAAAGCTTGCTGGTGATGTCAAAGACCGCAGCTTGGCAGAGGCCGGCCGCTCGCGCATCGCGTGGGCTGGTGCGTACATGCCGGTGCTTGCCCAAATTCGCGACCGTTTCGAGATCGAAAAGCCGCTGCGGGGCGTGCGGATCGGCGCGTGCCTGCACGTGACGACCGAAACCGCGAACCTGATGCTGGCGCTACAAGCCGGCGGCGCGGAGATCGCCCTGTGCGCGAGCAACCCGCTTTCGACCCAGGACGACGTCGCTGCTGCGCTATGCGAGTACGGCATTCCGACCTTCGCGATCAAAGGCGAGGACAATGCGACCTACTATTCGCACATCGAATCGGTGATTGCGACCAAGCCGCAGATGTCGATGGATGACGGTTGCGATCTGGTGACGCAGATCTACACCAAGCACAATCATTTGCTCAAGGACATGATCGGCGGCTGCGAAGAGACGACGACCGGCGTGATTCGCCTCAAGGCGATGGAGAAGGACGGCGTGCTGCCGTATCCGGTCATCGCGGTCAACAACGCGCTGACCAAGCACATGTTCGACAATCGCTACGGCACGGGCCAGTCGACGCTCGACGGCATCATTCGCGCGACAAACGTGTTGCTTGCCGGTCGGAACGTCGTTGTCGTGGGTTACGGCTGGTGCGGTCGCGGTGTTGCGTCGCGCGCGTCCGGCATGGGTGCGCACGTCATCGTCACTGAGATCGATCCGCGTAAGGCGATCGAAGCGGTGATGGATGGCTATCAAGTGATGCCGATGAACGACGCCGCTAAGGCCGGCGACATCTTCGTCACCGTTACCGGCAACTATCACGTGATCGCCGAGAGCCATTTCAAACTCATGAAGGATGGCGCGATCGTGTGCAACTCAGGCCACTTCAACGACGAGCTGGATCTCGACGGCATCAAGCGCCTCGCCAAAGGCGTGACCGTGCCGCGTCAATTCGTCGAGCAGTACGAATTCCACGACGGTCGCAAGGTTTGTATCCTTGCCGACGGGCGTCTGGTGAATCTCGCCGCGGGCGAAGGTCACCCGGCTGCGGTGATGGATATGTCATTCGCCAATCAAGCGATGGCGGCGGCACATTTGGCGAAAGACCACGCGAGCATGAAGAAGCACGTGTACGACGTTCCGATCGAGATCGACGAGGAAGTCGCCAAGCTCAAGCTTTCGTCGATGAACATTGAGATCGATACCCTGACGCCGGAGCAAGTGAAGTACATGGCGTCGTGGTCGGAGGGAACGTAGGTGAGCGACTACCGTAGACTCTTTACCTCGGAGTCGGTGACCGAAGGCCATCCCGACAAGGTCGCAGACCAGATCTCCGATGCCGTGCTCGACGCGCTGCTCAAAGAAGATCCGTACTCGCGTGTCGCGGTCGAGACGTTCGCGATCACTGGGCAGATTCACATTGCGGGCGAAGTGACGACCAAGACGTACATCGACATTCCGCGCATCGTGCGCGAAACGATCGCCGAGATCGGCTATACGAAATCGGCGGTCGGCTTCGACGCCGAGACGTGCGGCGTGAGCGTCTCGATCGACGAGCAATCGCCCGACATTGCGATGGGCGTGGATCGGTCGCTCGAAGCCAAGGGCGGTCGCGACGACGAGTTCGAGCAGACCGGCGCCGGCGACCAAGGCATGATGTTCGGTTATGCGTGCCGTGAGACGGCAGAGCTCATGCCGCTGCCGATCGTGCTCGCTCATAATCTTACCCGTCACCTCGCCGCGGTCCGCAAGAACGGTGATATCCCGTATTTGCGCCCGGACGGTAAATCGCAAGTCACGGTGGAGTACGAGGGCGACCGGCCGACACGCGTGGACGCGGTCGTGATCTCGACCCAACATGATCCCGATATTTCGCTCGAAGTGATTCGCAACGAAGTCACCGACAAAGTGATCAAGCACGTCATTCCGCGCGCGATGTTCGATAAGCAAACCCGCATCTACGTCAATCCGACCGGCCGTTTCGTGATAGGTGGACCGAAGGGCGACGCAGGTCTCACCGGTCGCAAGATCATCGCCGACACGTACGGTGGCATGGCTCGTCATGGCGGTGGCGCGTTTTCCGGCAAGGACCCGACCAAGGTCGATCGCTCAGCGGCCTACGCTGCGCGTTGGGTTGCAAAGAACGTCGTGGCGGCCGGACTTGCCGATCGCTGCGAAGTGCAGGTCGCCTATGCGATCGGTGTGGCCGAACCGATGAGCGTGTTCGTCGAGACCTTCGGCACCGCGAAGATCGCTGAGGAGCAGATCGCCAAAGCGATTACGCAAGTTTTCGACTTGCGTCCGGCGGCAATCATTCACTACCTCAACTTGCGTCGTCCGATCTACAAGCAGACCGCCGCCTACGGGCACTTCGGTCGTCCGGATCTCGATCTGCCGTGGGAACGCCTCGACCGGGTCGATGCGTTGCGCAGCGCGACCGGCTTTACGGGTGAGGCACTGCGTGTGCCGAACTTCGCACAATGAACCTATTAGCGGCGCTCGCGGCTGTCGTGCTCGCGGTCACAACCCTCCAGCAACCGACGACGCTTAAGGCGGGCACGCGGATTGCTTGTATCATGCAAACCGCCGTGAATTCGAGTGCGGCGTCGGCGGGCGATACGTTTAAACTGCGGGTGAACGATCCCGCGTTTCCGCAGCTCGCCGGAGCGGTCATTCACGGGCATGTGACGCACGTCTATCCGGCGCGCGGCCTCGAACGCGCAGAGATTGCCTTCCTGTTCGACAACATCGTGCTCCCGAGTGGAGCGCGCGAGCCAATTCGCGCGTTCGTCGTGTCGCGAAATGTCGTGCAACGCACGGCTTCGGCCCAGCCCCCGCCATCGCTCTACGGGCCGGTGCAAATGCCGAATACGGTCGGGCCACCCAATCAATCGACGATGGTCTGGTCGACGAACATCGGACGCCGTAGCAGCAGTGCGCCGTCGCAGACGGCGCAGACCGGTGGGTACGCGTACGCGGCGGATCAGCATAAGCCGCTGATCGTGCAAGCCGGCACACCGGTGAATCTCCAACTCGCAAGCGACTTACAAACACCTTAGAAACGAGCCCCGCGGAACTTACCCGCGGGGTTCTCGCGTTGGGAGGTGAAAAGGAGTAGCTATGAGATTTCGAAATGGCTTGATGGCGCTCGGCCTGCTCGCTGCGTTTGTCGGTTCGACCATCGTCACGTCCGCCCAGGAACAGTTGACGCTGTATCAGGGAGCCCAAATCAACGCGCGCATGCGCAGCACGATCGACACGGGAAAAGCGCACGTCGGCGACCGCTTTGTGATGGACGTCGTTCCGCCGTATCCCAGCGGCAACCCCGCGTTTCAGGGCGCGATCATCGCGGGCGAAGTCACGGAGGTGACGTCGGCCGGTCAAGGGCGCAAGCCGTCGGTCGGTCTGCAATTCGATTATCTTCGCTTGGCCGACGGAAGTACGGTCGACATCTCAGCGACCATGACCGACGATCAGCGCAAGCAAGAGCACAAGAACGGACTCAAAGTTGCGCTCACGACGCTCGGTGGGATGTTGCTCGGCAACGCGATCGGTAAGACCATCTTCCACACCAGCGCCGGCGGCGTGATCGGTGCAGCGGGCGGCTTGCTCTACGGCGTGAATGGGAAGACGAACTTCACGCTGCCACCGGGTTCGGACGTCCAGATCACCCTCAATCAAACTGTTACGATCCGTCGTCAAGCGCCGAACTCACCAAACGGCAACCAATAAGTGTTGTTCGACGCGCTCCTGGCGTGGTTGCATTTCCTGTGCATCTTCACGCTCGTGGGCACGTTGATTTCGGAGCTCGTGCTCTACCGGCGCGTGATGGATGTCGCGCGCATCGCGCTGCTTCGGCGCATCGATATGCTCTTTGGCATCGCCGCGGGTCTGGTGATCGTGAGCGGCATATTGCGCGTGACCTTGGGTCTCAAAGGCGCGGCGTTTTATCTGCACAATCCGTTCTTTTGGACCAAGATGGGGCTCTTTCTCGCGCTCGGGCTGCTCTCGATCGCTCCGACGATCCACTATTTGCGGCTCCCGGGCTCGGGCGCGGTTGTTCCGGAGGGCGCCTACCGCCGGACGTGGGCCGTGCTCGTCCTCGAGGTTGGGTTGCTCGGCTGCATCCCGCTGCTGGCCACCCTGCTCGCCCACGGCTACACCTAGCTCTAATTAATTCTTTAGTTGACAGTTCCGACCGGCCGGAGTATCGTAACGGTATCAACTAAATTCTTAGGAGTACCGATAATGCTGGGCCGCTTCCTCGTCAGTCTTGCCGCCGCCGTTCTGGTCACTTTCGCGGGCACCGAGGCACTCGGAGCCGCGATCGCGCCGTCTCCGCTCAAGATCATCGCCACCGTCGTTGCGCATCCGCATCCCGTCTCAACCAGCGTCGCGCGATCTTAGCACGAGCTCGAATCCGGGAGAGGGAAGTCCGCTTGCGTCTGGGTAGCCGTATCCAGTAGAATCCCGCAGTACCCTCTGGTCCGGATTAGCTCAGCTGGTAGAGCGGATGACTGTTAATCATTAGGTCGCTGGTTCGAGTCCAGCATCCGGAGCCATGAAAAGAAGAGAGCCCCAAGAACTGGGGCTCTCTTCTTTTCATATCTTCGAGTGTCGGACGAGAACCAGCGAAGCTGGCACGGCGCAGGATGCGCGTGGGGATTTCCAGCGGCAGGATGCCGCGGCGGGAAATCCATTCGAGTCCAGCATTCGACCTTACGCCATGTTCAAATGGTGCGCAGCAAACGCGATGAGCGCGAAGTGCCACCCATATGGCATGGCGCCGTGTTACAAGGTGCGAGCGGCCAGCAGCGGTGCGGGTCTCAGGTCAAGGCGTCGCACGGAAGTAGCAGCGCTCCGGGATCCAGGCACTTGAGGCGTTCGTCAACGGCCGCCACGTAAAACAATGCGGAGATATTCCAAATGGCAGAAGCAATAGATCGTAGTAGAATCCAGGAGATTGGTGAGATCTACATGGCAGATCTCTCAAAAATGACGGCGAAACCCGAGGAACGACAGCAGGCTGCCGTTATCGTACTTCTCAGCTCTATCGCTGACAGCTTGCGCAAGATTTCGAATAATAGCTAGCAACTTGGGCGGCGTAAGCTCATTTGATACGGCAACTTGTCCAACGCTGGAGCAGTTTGGCGTCGATCCTGAACTGGCCAATCTATTTAGGTCTGCCATGGCATCGTTACAGCGCGACATCGTTGGGATTAACACCTTAGCAGATCCGGAGGAAGCCGTTGCCGTGTTGCGAGCCTGGGTCGTGCACTACGGCGTCTTGCTTTTTGGGACGTGCGATGCGGCGCGTGTGTTGGTCACTCACAACCTAGCGCGTGAAGCGTGGATGAACCAGCTCCACGCGTTCGAGATTTTTGTGCGTGCGACGTATTTTGGATCGAACCCGGACAAAGCGCTGTTGGAGATGCAGGCCGAACCGCTACGTGCGATGAGACAGTACGATTTAGCGGGTGGCGAGGACAATGAAGCTCGCCGGTCACTGCAGCAACGCATTGATGAACTAATAGCGCAGCATCCGGAAGTGGAAGGATTCAAATTGCCTCCCTTCGAGCAGATGATCGAATCCGGCGCGGGCATCCGAGATAGTGTCTACGCAGCGCACTATCGGCGGCCAAGCATTCTCATCCATGGTAGTGTTCTTTCGTTGGCGGAGACTTTCAAGGCGACTGAGCAGGGTAATCTTAATGCCTCGTTTGATAGCCGACAGGCGCCCTTGCGTGTGAACGAGATAGTGTCGCAATTGACCAGCTACCTCATCGGCTACCGCACGATTGTCGCGATTGCGTTTGAAAGGTCGCCCCCGCGTGGTGTTTCGGAAGGCATGGAGCGCCTCCAGTCCGTCGTGGCGAGAATCACCCACAGCTAGTTGCTCGTGCTGAATGTGGTAGGCGTATGACGCAGGAAGATTACAACGACGTGCTTTCGCGAGCACGCGCGCTCGCACGAGCGAAACTCGAGGCGGTCGATCGCGATTTCTTCAGTACCTTGCAGAAACTTAAGTACCGGCTACCAGCTTTACGGGATTGGCAGTTGTCAGACGCTGCTGAGAAGGCTGCGGGCGGATACATCACTGCTAAGGTAGAGATTGCGTATGAAGCGGTAAGCAAAGTGATCGAGACACGTGGGGTTGCGTGCACGCGCGCACAGGTGGAGGAAATCTTTAAAGCTGTACGGCCGACTCTCGCCGATATGACTGCATATGCTTTGCAACATGCGAATAGTATGGGCTTCGGCGCGGGGCCGGGCTTCGGCATCGCCATGGATGACGCTTTTCGTTTGAACTCCGAGACTGCGATCGAGACGCTCTCGCTGCTAGCCGATCGCGCGCAAAGCGAATCTTCGAGCGCATCGCGTCCAGGCGACGCCGATTCGCCTATCGATTTGAGCTCATTGGTCACCGACGAGGGAATGAACAAGCACTTGCATGCGCTGTGGCGCGAAGCCGCCCAGTGCTACGAGGCCGGAGCGAATATCGCGACGGTTGTGATGCTTGGGAGCTTCCTGGAGGGGATCTTGCTCGCGAAGGAGCGATTGATAAATCAGTTGAGTCCCGACGCCGGCGAGGCATATTCGCGACGAACTTTAGGCGAACTCGTAACGATGGCGCTCGAGAACGGCTGGATTCACCAGACTCGGTACGGTTTCAGCGACGTTCTCCGAAATTACCGGAACTTTGTCCATCCGCAGAAGGCTGCGAGCGCGGGACATACGCTGGACAAGGGGACCGCGACGATTTGCATGCACGTTGTGCGAGAGGTGCTTCGCGATTTGGGTGTCGTCGGAGCGCCCCGCTCGGATCCGTATGGTTAGGTTCAACGATTCTACGCGACGCCAGCGGCCCGCCGATTCTTGCTTGGGTGGTGCTAATCGCGGGTGGGAAATCTACCCTCGAGTTCACTGTAGTTCGCAATCCAGTTTAGAGTCCGCGATCTTTGAAGCATTGCGCGCGACGTCGAAGTTCAGGAAAAAAACACGTCCGTCACTGGTGCCTTCGACGACGCGCGCTGCGAAGCTCCGGCGCCGAGTTCCTTGAGGGCGCACAGTTATGTCGCGCGTAATTCTGCGGGCGTGGGCTGCCCGAGGCGAGGCCGCCGAACGATTGGATTATCTTGGGCGCGGTTAGGTGTTCTCCACAACCTGTTGCGCTTCTCGGCCCGTTGAGTCAGCAGGTAGCCCAAGACGAACGCTAGTTCGGAAAGAATGAATCACGGGCCCGGCCTATATCGTCCTTCCCGTGAGCGACGAAAACATTTTCCCCGACTCCGAAAACGCGATGCTGCCACAGGGCCGCATCGAGCACGAATGGCTCCTCGATGAGAAGTTCGAGCCGTGCGGCCGCGTTGATTGGGCGTCGCAGGGGACTTGCGTCGATGTAGAGCGCGTGATTCGCTACGTGCCGGGGAATTTCGGGAAGGCGCTGTACTGCACGCACGATCATCATCATCTTTTCGAAGGTAAGACGTTCATTCCGGCCGCAGAATTCGGGCGCGGAGGGCAATTCTACGGGATTTTGCCTCCGGAGCTGACGCCGGACGAGGACGAGCTGAAGGGCAAGCGCTGGAAGATTGCGGCAGGCGTCAAGAGTGCGCTAGCCGACCGGGCCTTTTGTGCCAATTGCCTCGTGCAAGAACTAAACACGTGGGATCACCCGGATCTGGCCGGCATTTGGGATTGGTTGAACGAATCAGATTCGGTGCTTTTTGGTCGCGTCCAGGAGGCTCTGAACGTGCATCGCGGATTCGAGTTGCGCAACTGGTGGCTCTTGATCCCGTTCGATCTTCGCGAAGAAGTTCGCGTTCGCACCAACAAGTCGATACTCCAGTACGATCACGGCATCCCTCGTAAGAAGGGCAACGACGTCTGGTATTCATTGGGCCGTGATGCGCGGAGATTTCTTCAGGACTCGCTAATTTTTAGGATCTGCCGAAAGTGCAACGATGAAAAGGGTGCCAGCGTGCCGGCCCGCGATATTCTCATCAAGCGGTATGTCAACTTTTATTTCGACGGCGGGCTGTCGGCCGCGATGGCCGATGCACGTTGGCCGGTGTTTGAGGAAGTACTCAACGCAGTGTACGGGTCCGGCGAAATCGCAATCTAATCGCTAGATCGGCGCAAGTCTCGGCCGCCCAATTTGTGGATTTGCGTTGCACACGATTGAGATCACGTGCGCGACGGTGAGGCGAACCTGCGAAAATGACTCGCCGCTGCCCAAGAGGTCAGCCTCTACGAGAACGTGCCCGTCTTTCCGGTCGATTGCGTCAAGAACGCGCAACGCGTCCGCCTCACGGACCACGTAAGACCCCTTACTCATCACGACGGTAAACAGCGTCTCCATACCCGGTTATTTGTCGAGGCGCCTGCGCGCATCTTCGGGACGGAGCGTGGAAAGACCCAGATTCCCGTGGAGAGATCGGCAGGAGCCGCCTTGTGAGGGCCTGTGGAAAATTGTGGATAGGGCGAGTACATCGGCGGGGGTACGCACGTCGCAGCGTAGGACATCGCCTGCGGCTAGACCCTCCGGGTGAGAAAGCCAATTTTGAACGCACCTGAAGTCTTCCATCAGTAACGTGTGTGCCCGCTCTTCCGGACGCGGAGGACACCGAGCCCCTAGTGGACAGCAAAGTCATAGATATCAACGATGGAAAGTATTGCTTCTATTGGCTTTGACTAATCGCTCTCGTCGCTTAGCATAGGTGAGTGGCGCTGGCGCGGCTAGGCCGTAGCGCGCCCTTTCCTCGCACACAAGGAGATGGAGTCTTGTCTCAAAGCACGTGTCCGGTCCCTCACGGAAAGCCCCGCGCCCACCGATCGAACCGTGACTGGTGGCCCGAACAGCTTCGGCTGGGAATTCTGCGCCAGCATTCGCCGCAAGCCGACCCGATGGGCGAGCACTTCGACTACGCCAAGGAATTTGCAAAACTCGATCTCGCTGCGGTGAAGAACGATCTGCGCGCGTTGATGACCGATTCGCAAGAGTGGTGGCCGGCGGATTTCGGTAACTACGGTCCGCTCTTCATCCGCATGGCGTGGCACAG
>PMUE01000212.1 GCA_003167055.1 Vulcanimicrobiota bacterium
AGATCGCCATCAACGTGCACTATCTCGGTGAGGCGATCGAAGCGCGCTTCGGCGACGGCTCCGAGTACGGCGTTCACCTGCACTACCTGCGCGAACCCGAACTGTTGGGAAGCGCCGGCGCGGTCAAGCAGCTCGAGCCGTTCTTCGACGATACCTTCGTCGTCGTGGGTTGCGACGACCTGACCGATCTCGATCTGGCGGCGGTTCTTGCCTTTCACGCCGAACGCGACGCGCTCGCCACGCTTGCGCTCGTTCCGGGCAACGACGTTTCGCAGTACGGGGTCGTCGTGCTCGGTGCAAACGGCCGGATCACGGGCTTCCAAGAGAAGCCGGCCGCCGGGACGGAAAAGTCGAAATTGATCAACACGGGGATCTACGTCTTCGAACCGGGGATTTTCGCACACATTCCCGCCGCGACGTTCTGGGATTTCGGGAAGAACGTCTTTCCGGGTTTGCAGCGCGAGGGCGCGCCGTTCTACGGGTTAGAGATGCCCGGCGCGTACTGGTGCGACATCGGCACGCCCGGCGAGTACCGGCGAGCCAGCGCCGACGTGGTCGACGGCGCCTTCAAGATTCCCGACACGCGTCCCAACGGCGCCGATCCGAGCGCGCGCATCGCTTCCAGCGCCGCGATCGATCGCAACGTGTGGATCGGCGCGAACGCGCGCATCGGCGAGCGCGTTCGCATCATCGGGCCGTCGGTGGTCGGCGACGGCACGGTAGTCGACGACGGAGCGATCGTCGACGCGAGCATCGTGTGGGAAGCGAGCACGATTGGCGCCGGAGCGCGGCTTCGCAACGCGATCGTCGGTAAAGAAACGCGCGTCGATGCGGGGAGTGAAATCAGCGGCGATATTATCGCCTCTTGCCAGCCGGTGTAAATCGCGTGATGGAAGGCGTGGATGTTCCACGCGCTTCTCGACGTGTTTTTTCCGCCGCAATGCGCCGGTTGCGGCGCGACCGGCGACGGATTGTGTCATCGTTGCCTGCCGCTCGACGAGCCGCCGCTCGTCCGCGCGCTGCCGACGCTTCGTGTTTATGCGCTGGGGGAGTATCGTGGCGCGTTGCGCCGCGTCGTGCTTGCGCTCAAGGACGGGCGCCGCGACGTGGCCCAGAGTCTCGGCGAACGTTTGGCCATGATGGTGTCGGCGCCGATGCTGCTGGTCCCGGTACGTACCACCGCAGCGCGGCGGCGCGTGCGCGGCATCGACGGGGTTGAATATTTAGCGCGCATTGCCGCGCGCCGTGCCGGCGCGACCGTGCTCTGCGCGCTCGAACCGATTCGCGGCGACGCGCAGCGCGGGCGCTCGCGTACCCAGCGGCTTGCGGCGCGCGATCGTTTTTGGTGCGACGCGGGCCTGGTCCGGGGTCGCGGTGTGACGCTGGTCGACGACGTCTGCACCACCGGAACGACGCTGGAGGATTGCGCGGCAACGCTGCGCGCCGCCGGCGCGATCGTCTCGCAAGCATTGGTGATCGCCGTCGCGAACGACGGTTCTGCATGTTCAGTGGACTCATCGGGTATCGCGGCACCGTCGTAAGTCTCGAATCGGCCCAAAATGGCGGTGGGACGCTCGTCGTACGCGCCGACGGGGTGCGCGAGGAAGCGCCGGCCGTCAAAGATTCGATCGCGATCGACGGCGTCTGCCTGACCGCGACGCGCATCGACGGCGACCGCGTCGCGTTCGACGTGGTGCCGGAGACGCTTGCGCGTAGCACGCTCGGTGGTCTGCACGTGGGCGATGCGGTCAATCTCGAATACTCGCTGCGCGTCGGCGACCGCATGGGCGGCCACTTTGTTTACGGTCATGTCGATGCGACGGCTACCGTGCTGGCGCGCACGGCTGAAGGCCAGGGCGAACGCGTGCGCATCGAGCGACCTTCGTCGCTTGCGCCGATGATCGTGGAAAAGGCCTTTATCGCGATCGACGGGGTGAGCCTTACCGTGGCCGCGGTCGGTAAGGATTGGTTCGAGATTGCGCTGATTCCCGAAACGCTGACGCGGACGACGCTCGGCACGCGCCCCGCCGGCTCGCGCGTGAACATCGAAGTCGATCCCCTCGCTCGTTACGTACATGCCGCAGTTTCGCGATAATCTGCCGCCGGGCGCGCGGACGTTCGAAGCGCGCGCGCAGGTGCAATGGGCGGACTGTGACTACGCCGGTATCATCTACTTCGTGAACTACTGGCGCTACGCGGAATTCGCCGAGATGGAGATGTTTGCGCAGCTGGGCTTTCCCTTCGCGACGGTGTTCGATGATCTGGACATCTTGATGCCACGCGTGCGCGCCGAAGCCGAGTATTTCGCGCCGTCGTTGATGGGCGACTGGCTGCGCATTCGAACGCACATCGACAAAGTCGGGGGCTCGAGCATTCGCTGGACGTGCGTGCTCTTCAATGAAGTGACCGGCGTTGCGAACGCGGCGTTGACGCTCACCGTTGCATGCGTGAGCCGCCAAACGAAGAAGAGTATCCCGATCCCTGCGCTGTTACGCAGCGTATTACTGGAGAAAGGGTCGCAATCAAAGTGTTCACTCGCGTTGATTTTATGCGCATGCTCAGTCTGGCTGCCGGTACGTCAGCCATGGGTGCCACACCATCGCCGGCGGTCGAGCCGTGGGAAGACGGATTGCGAACGGGCGGCGCGCCGGGCACGCTAGAGTTTTGGTACTTCGATACGGTCATGGACGACGGCTCGACCGCCGGGTTCAACTTCTTTACGCGCCCGCCAACCGAGCTCGCCGGCCCGCTTAAGCCAAGAGTCAGCATCAATATCGCTCGGCCCGATCAACGTCGGACGCGCGAAGTGATCGACTACCGCGCCGATGAGTTCTCCGCGTCACGCGAGCACTGCGACGTACGTATCGGTCCGAATCACGCGTCCGGCACATTAGTCGACGGTTTCGGACGGTACGAGATCAACCTCACCGGAAAGGAAACCGCCGCGAATCTCGTGTTTCGTGGCGACGTGCCGGCCTGGCGCCCCGGGCCGCGTGACGGCGAATTGAAACCCGGAATCGTTTTCGCGTGGCTTCCCTTCATTCCGTACGGGAGTGTCGAAGGCACGCTCACGTACGACGGCGCGGTACATCAGGTACGCGGAACCGGATACCACGACCACAATTGGATGAACGTCAACATGACGAAGATCGTCGCCCATTGGTACTGGGGACGCGCGTACACGCAAAAGTATCGACTGGTCTTCGTGCAGGTCTTCGGGCGCCCGGACGCGTTGGGACGTGCGCCAATCTCCGCATTACTGGTGGCGCGCGATTCGTCGATCTTGCTCGGCGACTTCGGCCAAGGCAACCCGCTTACGTTGCGGGAGGCCGACTTCGCGACGGGACCCGGCGACCGTTCGTATCCGAAGGCGCTGGATTTTGACTGGGCCGGTGCGCAAGGGCGCGTGCATCTCGCATTGCGCGAGCCGAAGTTCATCGAGTGGTTTCCGGTGGGAGCAGGTTGGTACTATCGTTGGAAGTCGGAACTGGAACTAACCGTCGATCTCAACGGGACGCATGCCGTCGACCGCGGGATCGCCATCTACGAAAGGCTGCTGCTCCATTGAGCTTTCGCTCTTCGATCGCACTCCTGTGCTGCGCGGCGCTCACGATAGTGCTTCCGCGTAGTGCCGTCGCCGCGCCGGCCACGGTCTCGATTACCGATCCCTCGGTGCAGCGCGCGATTGTCGCAACTGTCGAAGAGAATCGTGCGATCTACGGCGGCCGCACGCCGGTGCCCGGCGTGCTCGTCGGCGTCTGGGACGCAAGCGGCGGGAACTACCTGCATGGCTTCGGCTACGCCGATATGCAGCAAAAGCGTCCGCTGACCGCCGCCGATCATTTTCGCATCGGCAGCAACACCAAGACCTTCGTTGCGAGCATCATCCTGCAGCTCGTTCGCGAAGGCAAACTGCGCCTCGACGATCCGCTGAGCAAATTCAACATCGGCGTGACGATTCCGAACGGCGCAAACATCACCATCCGGCAAATCCTCGACATGCGCAGCGGACTGTTCGAAGCCTACGAAGTGCCCGAGCTCAACGCAATGGACGTGACCGAATCCACGCGTTTCGATCCGCGCCAGATCATTCGCTGGGCCGTCGCCCAGAAGCCGTATTTTGCACCGGGCACAGGCTATCACTACAGCAACACCGGCTATCTCATTGCCGGGCTCATCATTGAAGCGGTCACGCACGACACGCTCAAGCATCAGATCGAGCAGCGGCTGCTCGTCCCGTTCAAGCTGACGCAGACCAGCGTTCCCACCAAGCAGGCAATGCCGGCGCCGCGGGCGCGCGGCTACGGGCTCGATGCGAAAAAGCAGTGGGAAGACGTCGGTGACACCACGCCGGTCTCGTTGATGGGTGCCGCCGGCGACATGATCTCCGACGCCAACGACATGCAGGGGTGGATCAAGCTCTTCGTCACCGCAAAGACCGGCGAGCCGGCCGGCTTTAGCGCGATCGCGCAGTGCAAGAACTTCGACGGGAATCTCGGCTTCGGGCTTGGGCTGGCATGCGCGGGCGACGGCTGGTATGGCTACACCGGCGGCCTCCCGGGCTACAACACCGCCGAATACTACTCTACGAAAACCGGAGCGACGGTGCTCGTTTGGGTCGACGTGCAAAACGCAACGCCACCACCGGGCGTCGCAAACGCCATCTTCCGTGCAATCGCGGGAATCGTCGATCCGGGAAGTCGCCCGTTCAATACGAAGAGTGGGAAAATCTGAAGAAGGAGTGACACCATGCGTTTCATCGCGATCACGAGTGCTTTCGCCGCGGGAATGGTGCTGATCGTCTCACCGTTCGTTGCGCAAGCTGCAATTACCATCACCGCCAATCCCGAAAAGATCGACCTCAAGGTTGGCCAAACAGGACAAATTTTCGTGTATGCTCGCGGCGGCGGGTGGCCGGGGATCTCCGGCATTTCGTCGGGTTCGTGCCTACACCTCGACAGCCATCACTATCCGAACGACATTCTCGCGGTAACGCGGACGGACCAATCGAAGGCCGGCGACTCGGGCACGGTCTCGTTGCACGTACGCGCCCAAAACGCCGGCAGCTGCTGGGTCAAGTTCTCGGCCGGCGAGGGAAGCGATGAACGCTCCCTCAAGGTCAACATCTTTGTGTCCCCTTAGGGCGACGACGTTGCGGCCGGGGCCGGTAAGAAATGAATGATCCCGACGCCGAACGCGACGAGGCCCTTCGGCAGGGTGAAGCCGGCGAACGAATCGATGTCGGCTGCGACTTGCGTGCTGGTGTTGTCCCAGCGGTAGTCGTCGATGCCGAGATACTTACCGCTAGTCACGCTAAAGCCCGCGGGAAGTGCCGCCGTCATTGCGTCGTGAATCAGCGGCTGAATCTCTTCCTTCGTTCCGACCATCGGCACCGTGTCACAACTCATCGACCACTTGGGCGAGAAGTCGGAGATGCCGATCTCGTTGATGGTCCCGTCCGTGATGGTGCAGTCGGTCAAGCTCGATCCAAACGAGACGGCGAGCGGATAGGTCATGTCGCCGAGTAAGTCTTTCTTCCCCGGCCCACGCAATGACGCGAAATTCGCCGATGCGGGGCCGATGCCCAATGCGATAAAGTTGGTCACCGCATTGCGCAGCGCGGCAAGGTCCGCTGCGGTGGGAGACTTGAGCACGTGCACGGGTTTCTCGAGATCGTGGCCGATGCGCGGCTCGAAGCCGCCGTTGAAGGTTTCGACCGAGACCCACAGGCCTTTCGCATCGTTGCGCCAGGTGAGCGTCGGATATTCTTTGCTGCCGCTCTGGGCAAATGTGTAGCCTTTGAGCGCCGGCGTGAGCTGCGCGGCCAGATAGCTTTGCACTTGCGGCGAGGTCATTTTGGGCGCGTTCCAACGCTGCTCGAGCGACCAGTTCTCGGCATGGGCCGCCCACGCAAATTCATCGGTGATCGTGCACGAGTGACAGGTCGCGACGAATTGCGGCAGCGTCTTATACCGAGTCCGGTAGACAGCGCCGTCCTTGCGCGCGCCGCGCATATTGCTGTAGTCAACCGGTGCCCGATCGAGCATCAGCACGACGAAGGCGCGCAGCGTTTGCGGTCTTGGCGTCGGGGCTGGGCGCGGCGTTGCGCCGGTCGCGAATGCGAGAAGGCCGCAGAGTAAAAAGACACGAGCCCGCATAGAAGCCGCCTATCGACAACACACCCGTAGGAAGATGACTCAGGTCTTCGGCAGGGGGCAGGCGGTCCCTCGGCTAGCCGGGGAAACGACGAACGACATGAAGACGCTGATCGCACCGCTCCTTGTTCTTATTTTGGGCGCGCTGCCGCTTGCGGCGCGCGCCGACTTCTACTTAAATGTCAAATCGCTCGCGCAGACTGCGGCGGTCAGCGGCAATGGCGATTGCGCTGGGCATCATC
>PMUE01000029.1 GCA_003167055.1 Vulcanimicrobiota bacterium
GCCGTGGTCGCGCTCTCGGTATTGCCGAGCACCTGGTTGACACAGCCGGAGGCGTATTGGGTGAACCCGGTCGCGCGACGGTCGTTCGCAATAGCCAGCGTCGCATTCACGCCGTCCTTGCCCATCCGGATGTAATTCGAGACGTAGCGCTGCGCTTGACCCATATCGACCGGCGCAAAGAGCACCGCCAAGGTCACTAAGGCCTGACGCTCTTCGCCGGCCGTCTCGGCCCACGCCACGGTACGCGAAATCGCTTGTGCCTGCATGAGTTCATCGCGCGCCCAGGCTTCGTTGCGGTTCATGCGCGCGACATACGCACGGTCGACGTGCGACATCACGCGCCAGGCGTCGGACGGCGCAACATCTTTTGAATCGCGGAAGAGCCACTGTGCGCGGGCCGAATCGCCGCGCATGAACGAGTCCCACGCCATGCCGCGCAGGCAGAGGAACTGCTCGTCAGCAAGTTCCACCGGCCATGCCATCGACTCATAGAGGCTGCGCACATCGTCCGCCGCCTCGTGGTCGCCCAGCTCGGCAGCCACGCGTATCAGCGAGTGCAATGCGCGCGCAACCGTGAACGATTCGACCTTGTGCGGATTCTCACGCGCGATCGCTAGCGCGGCGCGGAGATCGGCAATCTGCGCCCGGTAATTCCCCTGGCCGGCGTGCATCCATCCACGCACAACCAGCGTAAGGAGCCGCGAACCCGGGTCGGGAGTCGCAAGCGCGACGGCAAAATTCGGATCGCTCGGATCGAAATCGCCCTGTAAGTAGCGCAAACGTGCGCGTTGGTGCGCGATCGCGGCGAGAAGCGACGGATCGTTCTCGGCGACACTCTCGGCACTGGTAAACATCTCCGCCGCGCCATCGAAATTGCGGATGTTCGCGTACGTGCGTCCGGACAAAACATAATATTGGAAGCGTGTCTCGCCGCTGCGGAGCACGTCGCTCGAGCGAGCGAGGGCTTCAAGCGCGTCAACAGGATCGCGATTGCTGAGGATTTCGGCACGTAGAAGGTGTGCCCGCTCGTGCTGCGGCGAGGGCCACCCTTCGAACCCTTCGAGGAGCGCGAGAGCCGCATCGTACCGTCCGGTACGAAGCAGTTCTCGCGCCTCGTCGAGGTGTTGCTGCTGGGCCATTATCGACCTCTTAGTCTGCCAAGGTTCCTAGGGAGAGGGTCGCTCCTGCCGGGACGGCAATGCCCGTCGGCCCTTGGAAGAACGCGCCCATCGACGCGTCGGCACCGGAAGCGGTGAGGTTCTGCCCGCTTGCGGTCGTGTAGTTGTTGTAGATCATGAGTTGGAAGACTCCGCCGGTGAGCGTGTCCAGAATGAAGTTGCCGTTCGCATCGGTGTTGGCCGTGTTCTCGACAACGCCGTTCGCGTCGATCGCGACGACCACAGCGCTCGTGACCGGAGTCCCGGCCTGATTCAGGACGGTGCCCGTGATGTTACCGACATTGAGCGTGGCGCCGGCAACCATCGTCGGTACCGCGACGATCTGGCCGGAGCTGGTCTGATTCAAGGACTCGAGGGCGTTGAAATCGGCCTGGATCTCGGCTGCCGGAAGCAGCGCGCCGAGGAGGTCGAATTGGCCGCCGACCTGCATCGTGACCTGATTCGGGTTCGGGGTCGGCGCGGGCTGCGCGGTCGAATTCGCAAGCGTGGCCGCGTTGCCGGCCGTCGTTACCGTCCCGCTGCCAAAACCGACGCTGCTCTGCGTCGCCTGGCCGGTCAGAAACGAAATCGGATACGTCGTGCCGTTGGCAACCATATTGCTGGTTGGAACGTCGACCACAAATTGAATGTGGTCGTAGTTGCCGGTGTAGACGTTACCGACGCCGACGTCCTCAGGCGCCCCGTTGTTCGCCATGATGTTGACAACGTACGGGGTCGAGTACGTGGCGATATTGATGATCTGGCCCTGATAGACCACATTGACGGCATCGATACCGATATTGATCGAGGTTGGGATCAACCCGTTGATTACCGGCGGAGCGTCGCCGAGGTAAACCTTCAGCTTATTGCCGACGCCGCCAAGCGTCCCGTCGACATGCTTGCTCCCCGGTGAGGTTGGTGTCGTCTTCGCAGATGTGGCGCCGGATGTCGACGGTACGGTCGACCCCGAAGAACCGGAGCATCCGCTCAAGACGGCGATCAGCCCGAGTACGGCGCCGATCGAAGTGGAGCGTTTCACGAGAATGGCCTCCTAAACAGCAGCAGAGGACGCAGCTCCTAAGAGCGCGTCACACCCACCCCTCAATTATGGTCCAAACCGGACTCTTATGGGCTGGTCAGGTGGGGGTTAAGCGCATAGTTTGTGTATGGCGAATGTCAAGCGGACGTAAAGAAGGCCTCACGGACGACTGAGCTCGTCCGAAGGCCTTACCAAGGGGTCGTTTGGGGATGCTTAGAGGACGCCGCGCTCCACGAGGACGTCGCGCAGCGCGCCCTGCGACCGGACGTTAAACAGGGTGTACAGGTTCTGCACCTCCCGTTTGATCGTGAACTCACTACGGCTGAACCGGCGAGAAAGCTGGGTCGTATCGAGGCCCTCGCAGACGGATAGGGCCAACTGCCGCTGCATCGGGCTCAAGCCCTCGATCCAGGGCGTGACCGGGCGCGAGATCCGCTCGTTCATGAAGCGGTAGAAGGCGCTCTTCGGGAAGTGGCCGGCGTGGCTACGCGCCCGCTCGATCCAGACCGACGCGCCGGTAACCTCGGCCAGCCCCTGAGCCGCCAAGGCGGCCTGGAAATGGTGGTCGGCTTCATCGAAGATCTTGTAGGCGGCCTCAAAGGCCGTGGTCGCGCTCTCGGTATTGCCGAGGACCTGATTGACGCAACCGGAGGCGTATTGAGTGAAGCCGGTGGCACGCCGGTCGTGCGCGATCGCGAGTGTCGCGTCCACGCCGTCCTTGCCCATGCGCATGTAGTTCGACACGTATCGCTGGGCTTGGCCCATATCGACCGGAGAAAAGAGTGCCGCCAAGGTCACTAAGACCTGACGTTCTTCGCCGGTGGTCTCGCCCCAGGTCACGGTACGCGAAATCGCTTGCGCCTGCATCAGTTCGTCGCGAGCCCAAGCTTCGTTGCGGTTCATACGCGCAACGTACGCGCGGTCGACGTGCGACATCACGCGCCAAGCATCGGACGGCGCGACCTCTTTGGAATCGCGGAAGAGCCACTGCGCGCGGGCTGAGTCGCCGCGCATGAAGGCGTCCCACGCCATGCCGCGCAGGCAGAGGAACTGCTCGTCGGCGAGCTCCGCCGGCCACGCTATCGATTCGTAGAGGTTGCGCGCATCGTCGGCTCCTTCGTGGTCGCCGAGCTCGGCCGACACGGTTATTAACGTGTGCAGCGCGCGGGCAAGCGAGAAGTATTCAACGGCCGCGGGATGCTCGCGTGCTAGCGCTATGGCGGCGCGGAGATCGGTAACCTGGGCGCGATAATTCCCCTGTCCCGCATACATCCACGCACGCACCACCAGGGTCAGGAGCCGCGCGCCAGGATCGGGATTTGCGAGCGCAACCGTAAAGTTCGGATCGTTTGGATCGTAATCGCCTTGCAGATAACGCAGACGAGCGCGTTGGTGCGCGATCGTGGCGAGAAGCGACGGATCGTTCTCAGCGACACTCTCGGCAGAGGTAAACATCTCGGCCGCGCCATCGAAATTGCGAATGCGGGCGTAGGCGCGTCCGGATAAAACGTAATATTGGAATCGCGTTTCGCCCGTCTTGAGGACGTCACTCGAGCGAGCTAGGGCTTCGAGCGCATCGACGGGATCGCGATTGGTCAGAACCTCGGCGCGCAACAAATGGGCGCGCTCGTACTGCGGTGACGGCCAACCCTCAAACCCAGACAGGCACGCGAGAGCCGCATCGTACCGTCCGGTACGAAGCAGTTCGCGTGCCTCGTCGAGTTGCTGTTGTTGTGCCATGTGCGGAATGCTAGTCGTTCAGCGTTCCGACTTGTGTGGTATTACCGGCCGTCACGGTGACGGACGGTCCCTGGAATGACGCCCCTTGCGATGCGTCGGCACCGGAAGCGACGATATTCTGGCCGCTGGCGGTTGTGTAGTTGTTGTAGATCACCAGCTGGTACGAACCAGCGTTGATCGTGTGCAGGTCGAAGTTGCCGTTCGCATCGGTGTTCACCGTATTCGCCACGCGACCGTGCGAATTGAGCGCGACGACGATCGCGTTGGTCACCGGCTGACCGTTTGCGTTGAGAATTTGGCCATCGACCTGACCCGAGTTGGCCGTCGCGACCGCGAAGAGCGTCGGCTGCGCCACGATCTGGCCCGAGCTATTCTGGTTCAGCGACTCGACCGCATTGAAGTCGGCCATCACCGCCGCTGCCGGATTGCCGCCAATCATGAACGCGCCGCCGACCGTCATCGTGATCGTCGTCGAGTTGCCGGTTGTGGTCGTGCCACTGCCGGCACCCACCGAGCTCTGCGAGGGCGCTCCGACTTGGAAGCTGATCGGCATCGTCGCGCCGTTAGCGACGATATTGCTCGTCGCGGTATCGACCACAAATTGAATGTGGTCGTAGTTACCGGAATAGAGTTGCCCGATGCCGATCGACGCCGGTTGACCGCCGTTGGCCATCACGTTGACGACGTAAGGTGTCGAGTACGACGCGAGCGTCGTGACCTGACCCTGGTACACCACGTTGACCGCGTCGATGCCGAGGTTGACCGACGACACGTTGAGATTGCCGATCACCGGCGGAGCGTCGCCGAGCGCAATGGCCAGCACGCCGGCGAGCAAATTGCCAACGCCGCCTAGGACGCCCTGCGTCTTCTTTGATCCGGTTCCGGTCGCGGCGGCGGGGGCTGTCCCCACTGGCGCCTGCGCGCTAGCGTTAACGGTGGTCGGCAGCGACGCCGGCCCCGACGAGCCCGAGCACCCGCTCAGGGCTACGATCAGCGCTACGACGGCGCCGATCGATAAAATGCGATTCACTATGGCCTCCTAAAACAACAGCAGTGAACGCGGCTCAAAAAGAGCTGCGTCACACCCAAGCACTATTATGGTCCAAACGAGACCCTTACGGGTTGGTCAAGGGGGCGTTAAGCGCATAGTTTGTGTATGCTCAACGTAAAGCGGATGTAAAGAGCGTGCCTAGGACGCGGTTATGAACATTAAGGAAGGATCGCGCGTGAACGGTCGCTAGAGCGAACCGGCGTCGACCGCGATAGCGCGGCGCACTGTATAGGCGCCGAAGGTCTTCCATCCATAATACGTGCCGTGTATGGTGAGCGTCTGTCCCTCAGCGATGGCGGGCGCACCGGCGACGACGGCTCGAACGCAACGCGTCGCGCAGAGAGAAAAGCTCGAGTAGGCGGTGCCGTTCCGCAACCGCGTCACCCGCAGGTGCATCACGCGGCCGGTAACCTCAACGCGCTGAGCGTTGTAGGTGTGCGGTGCGGACGCGATCTGGTCCGGCGTCGTCGCGGCCGCGGCGAGAGGCACCGAAGCCAGCATCAAGAGCGCGATCGCAAATCTCTGGATCATAAATCTATTCCTACAGCTGCAGCACGCCGATGCTGCCCGTGGTGGCTTCGGTGAACCAAATATTGCCATCAGGCCCGACCGTTATCCCAACCGGACTCGCCCCGCCGGTCGGAACGGTATACTCGGTGACGGCTCCCGACGTCGTGATGCGGCCGATTTTGTTGTTGCCGGCGTCGGAAAACCAGAGCGCCCCGTCGGGTCCGGCGGTGATGAAGTTCACGTTCGGCGCACCGGGCACCAAGCTCGTGAGATCGTATTCGGTCAGCGTTCCACTCGTGGTCATGCGCCCGATGGTATCGGTTACCGGAAAGCCCTCGACGAACCACGTCGCGCCATCCGAACCCGCCGTCACGAACACCGGTTGTTCCGTCGTCACCTGAGCGCCACCCGTGAATGACGTCGCGGTCCCGCCAGAGATGCTCCCGATAAGGTTGTTACAGAAGTCCGCGTACCAAATGTTCCCGTCAGATCCGAGCCCGACGCCTTGCACTTCGGGTGTGTTCGGGAACGTGGTTTGCGGGATTGTGACTTGACTGTATGCGCTCGTGGTCGGGTTAATGTTGCCGACGAGGTTGGTATTGAACTCGGTAAACCATGAGTTGCCGTCGAGCCCGGCAGCAAGTGTTATCGTGCCCGCGAAAAATGGCGGATTGTCATCCGTCGCGATCGTTCCGGAGGTTGTGATCTTCCCCACCAGGCTCGTGCAGTTATCGCCGAACCAGACGTTGCCGTCGGGTCCGAGCGCATCACCGACCGGCTCGATGAAACCTTGGCCCGAAATCGAGTGCGACGTGTAACCGGTGCCATCGGGCTTGATCGAGCTAATGGCCGGCGTGCCCGCCTCAGTGAACCAAAGATTTCCATCGGCGCCGGTCACGATTCCGTACGGAAGGTTCGCCGTGGTCGGATATTCTGTGATCGTCGGCGACATCGATGGGCCGCTGCGCAGCGTATTCGTCACCGACACGTTGAACGTCAATGTGCCATCGCTGATTGCGAGACTACAGCCGCTCGTCGAAGTTGTCGTCCCGCCCACCACCAACAGGGTCGCGCTCGTGCCTTTACCGACGACCGTTCCGACGCTCAAGATATTCGTGCAGCTGGTCGGCGTCGCGGTGTAGGTCGTCGTGACTGGCGCGGTCGGCTCCGAGATCATCAACACGTGCTGACCTTCGGGATACGTGTTGAGCTGCGCCGGCGACGGTGAATAGAAAACCGTTGGATTCGTCACGAAGAGCACCGGCGCGAGCGCAAGCGATTCGGTCGTCGCGCCGCCTTGCCCGTTCACCATTGGTGCGGTTAGATTCACCGTTGCGCTGTAACCCGAGGTGCCGCCGCCGTCGTACACCGCTTGCACCGTGTCAGTAGCTTTGGTCAATGTCACCGACGCGGCAGGCGTTCCGCCGTTGAGCGAAAGCAAAGTGAAGCCGCTACCGCCGCTTTCACTCACCGTTGCGGTAATTGGATTCGCATACGGCGCATTTGCGGAGCCGGCGGTGATCGGGTTATTGCCGAAGTCCGTCGGTGAAATGACTAGCGCCACGTTGTGTGTGCGGCCGTCGGCAACCTCACTTACGTTCGTCGTGCTTCCGCTGAAGCCGGCGATGATTGCGCTGATGCCCGCCGACACGGTGTTGGTCGTCCCGGCCTTGATGGTTTGCGTAACGCCGGCAACGCCCAGTTCGTGCGCCGTCGACGGGATCACACCGTTCACCGGCGCGGCGTCGTACAGCCCAAATACAAAGTCGTCATCGCCCGCCGGTGCCGTGATCGCGATCGTGCAGGTGCGGCCCCCGGTGATCGTGGTACACGCACTGCTCGTCGACGAGATGTTCGTCGCCGAACTGGCGAGCGGCGTAGCGTGGGTGGTGTCGGAGTGTGCGTACGTCGTCACGAGCGCGCCGTTTGCGCTCGAAGACACGAACGCGCGACGCTTTGCGGACCCTGCGGGCGGCGCGTTCGGAACAATTAATGTAAATCTAACGTTGCCGAGATCATTGCCTGCAGCACCGCCGCTCGCGGGTGCCGGGATCGCTGCGTTACCGCCTGAAGAGGCGCAGCCCGCCGCATTGAACGCCAAAGCGACCGCGAGGACATAAGCAACGCTGCGGGTCATGCAAGAACCTTCACGCCGCGACGCCGACAACCCTTCGATCCAATTGTTAAGCGCAGGGCTGCGCGCGCATAGGCCATAATAGGAAACAAGTTATCATGAGAGGCTTCGGTGTAACTGCGGTCGTCCTTTGCATAGCGTGCGTCGCAACAGCGTGTACTGCCGAGCGCGGCTATACTGCTGCCGCCACCCCGACGCCACGACCCGGAACGACGCCGGTGCTGACTCTCCCCGGCAACGTAATCGGCACCTCGCTCGCATTCGATGCCGTCAACCAAACCGCAACCGTCGCCGTCAGCGAGCCCGGTTACACCGGAACGTTTACCGCGCAATCGAATGCGCCCGGGGTCGCTACCGTTTCCCCGGCCTCGGGAACAAGCTTCACCCTTACCGCAATCACGGCTGGGACCGCAGCGGTCGCCTTCACCGATTCGTACGGCAATGTCGCGCAGCTTATAGTCACGGTGACAATTTCCGGAGGGGTCATCTCGATCTCGCACGTGGTAAAATAAGCCGAACGACCGTTCGGGCACGGAAGCCCGGCGCATGCGGGAGGCGACGGGTGCATTCACGGATTCTGGTCATTGCCGGCGTTGCAATTGTCGTTTCGGCGTGCGCCGGCGTTCAGACGTTCGCTCCCACCGGCGGATCCAGCGCACAGGCTTCATTCCAGCTCGCGCCGGCGAGCATCGATCTCAGCCCCGCCTCGCCATCAGATTCCTTTAACGCTCAGGGTGACGTCGTGGGAGTGAGCTATACACCGATGGCGTCTTCGTCCTGTGCTACGGCAAGCGGCAGCATCGTGGTAAGCGGCAACGGCGTCGCTCAGACGGACGTCGCCGGCGCGCCGTTGCTCTTTACCGTCAATGCCGTGGGGACGGCACCGCCGTCGACGTGCACCGTTACCGTTATCGGAACCGACGACTCGGTGGCATCGGTTGTCGTGAACTACGACAACTCGCCGGTCACCGATCTTCCCGACGCGCGCAATCGAATCGCCGCGACACCGGTGCTTGCGCCCAACGCACTGAGTTTCACCTCGCTCGCGTCGGTGCAAGAAGTCCAAGTCTCCGGATTCAGCGGCACGACCAGTGCGAGCGTGCAGTGTCACTTGGCTTCGAGCGGCGTGCAAGTCTCGCCGAACAAGGTCACCGGCGCAGGCACGTTCACGGTGATCCCTTACGGCCAAGGCGGTGTCGCGAACAACTGCTCGATCGGCCTCGCTGACGCAGTGGGCGACCACGGTACGATCGCTGTCGCGCTTTCGATCGGTGCGCTTGCGAAACTTACCGCCGCGCCGCGTCAGATGCAATTCGCGTGCGCCGGCACTGCCGCGCCGTTCACCTGTCAAAGCATGCAGGCCGTTGCGCTGGCTGAGAACGGGACGCACACCTACGGCATTGTGACGCGCCCAACGCTGAAGGGCTCGTGTGCGAACGTCTTCTACGGACCGCTTACCATGACGGCCGACGGCACGACGTTTGCACAAAGCATTACCGGATCGGCGGTAACGCTGACCTTCGCCGGTTTGCTCGACACGGCGCCGCCCCCGAGCTGCTCGCAAATCGTTATCACCGACAACGGATCGCCGGCGCAACGCGCAAAGATCGGTGTGGTCTCCGCCGCCGCGCCGCCGCCGCCGGATCTTGCTTCGGCAACCCCTCCGCCGTGCACGGGAACCGATCACCGGGTCGCGGATCCGACCGCACCACACGGGTTGTACGTATGGAATCCGTATAAAGTCGATGGCGGCGTCTATGAGCAGTACATCGAGCAATACGTGATCGGCAAAAATGCGAGCGGCGCGGCGAAGGATCCGAACATCTGCGGGGTGAGCTTACTGGTTGAATGGGCCGAAGTCGAAAAGACCAAAGGCAACTTCGACTGGAGTCAAGTCATTACGTGGGCACAGCCGTACGTGAAAGCCGGCCTTACGGTAAACTTGCTCTTCGCCGACGCGTCCGAAGTAGGTTCGAATACGGCGACGCCGAGTTGGGTCACGGACCCGAACGGCGACAACGTTGCGACGATTTCGTGCAGCGGTCAGCCGTCCTATCCGAATTACATCGACCCGACCTACGAGAGCGACTACAAAGCGTTCATCGCGGCGGCGGTGGCTGAGTTTTCGCAGCCGGCTCCGACCGGCTCGTCGATCACCGCCTCGATTGGGTACATGCGATTCGGCCTCGGCGCGGGTGTTGAAGCCTATCCGGCGCACTTCAGCAACTATCCGAACGACGCGTGCAGCCAAGCGTTCATGGCGCTGGGTTATTCGTTCGACGCGTGGGTCACGCACACGCGCCACATCGTCAATTCAATGGGCTCGCTCAACACAAACGGAAAGCAACTGATGATTGCGCTCAATGAGATCGCCGGGTATCCGAACAGCTTCTACGATTATCCGAACGACGGCGCCGAAGTCGCCGCAAACAATTCCGTCGGGTTCGGCACCGAAAATCTCGGTATCGGCCATGTTGCCGACGCCGGCACATCGCCCGCGCCGTGTAATCCGCAGGGAACCGACGGCAGCGTCTATTGGTGTCAAGCCTTCAACCGTCACGCCGGCACGGTTCCGTTTGAATTTCAGCCGATCGAAGCCGTCGCCGATCCTCAGCCGAATTACAGCATCAGTTTTCCAAATCTGCTCCAGTTCGCACTCGACAACAACACCCAACTGTTTGAGATTTACCCGCAAGACTGGTTGGAAGCGGATTCGCCGACGCAAATGTTTCCTGGCGGCGGCGGCAATGCGGCCACCTGGAAATCGGCCTTTAACGCCACGGCATTGATCGTAGGGGCACAACATTGATGCGTTACGCGATAGTGGCGTTGATGTGCCTAGCATTCGTCGCTTGTAACGGCGGGAGCCCGGCCATCGTCTATCCATCTGCAACCCCGACGCCGGGAACGGTCACGGTGTCGCCGCCGAAGGTTCCGATTCGCGGCTTGATCGACATGCAAGATATCTCGTGGCACGACACCGACAATGCGACGCCAGCACCGTTCACGACGCAGTACATTACGGCGTTCCCCGGAAGTTTCGGTGGAATCGTCATCAACGAGACCTGGGCCGACCTGCAGCCGACACAGGGCGGAACGATCGTCACCACCGCCATCGACAACGACCTCGCTGCCGTTACTCAGTACAACGGGTTGTCGGATGTCACGCAATCGTCGCCGGTCAGCGTCAAGCTACGCATCTACGCCGGGAAGAATGCACCCCAGTGGGCCAAGCATTTGCCCGGCGGTCCGATTACGATCTATCGCAATCCCTCCGGATGCGACGGAGAGGTCGACACCTGTCCGCTTACGCTCGGACCGTATTGGACGACGCCCTACATCACCGCGTGGCGCGCGTTTCAGGCGCAAGTCGCTAAGAAGTACGATAGCAATTCGATGATCGTTGCAGTCGCGGTCACGTCGTGCGCCGAGCAGACCGACGAGCCGTTCGTTGCGTCGACCGGACCGGTCAGCAAAGCCAACCTTGGAGCGGCCGGCCTCAACGATACGCTGCAGCAGTCGTGTTTGAGCGGGGCGATGACCGATTACTCGGCGTGGGCGAATACCGACATCGACTTCACCTTTAACTCGTACAACAAGCTTACCGGCGGCCTCGACACGGCGTTCTCGCAAAGCGTGATGACGACGTGCCGCCAAATGGCGCCCAATCGCTGCGTGCTCGACAATCACGCGCTGGCGACGCCGATTACGAGCAACCCGCAGATCTACACCGATATCCAAGCCATGGGCGGATTGATCAACTTCCAAACGCAGGCACCCGAAGGGATGGGCTGCATCTGGCCCGAGACCATCACCCAAGGACTCATCCTCGGGGCTCGGGCCATCGAACTGTGGCCCGAAAAGAAGTATCAGGGCTTCATGACGCTGACCGTGCCGGAAGTGCAGTCGTTACAAGCGCTCTTTTACGCGCCCGTACCCGCCACGACGCCGGAGCCGAGCCCCTTACCGACACCCTGCAGCGGTTTCAACTAGCTCGAACGACTATCAGTGCGCGCTATGTGCTAGCATGGAGCATCGAGTAAAGGAGACCGCATGCACATTCAGCGCCTCCCCTCAGTCGTCGCCTTGGTAGCGGCTCTCGTTGTCACGAGCGCCCCCGCGAACGCCGCACGAATCTACAACCTCTTGCCGATGCCCGTGCAGATGTCTGGGCCACGCGGCGTGCTTATTTTACAGCCGGGACAAAAAAGCGAGAGTTTGAGCTGGAACAGCACCGGCCTCGATATTATCATTTACGGAATCGGCCGGACGCCTGCGATCTGTTCGCTCAATTGGTTCCCGTACCATGAGATCGCCGGCGGTCACTACCTCATCATCGGTCACAACAACTACCAGACCGTGTGCACATTGTGCGACTCCGACGGCAAGGTCATGCATCGGGCCACCGGGACGGTGCCGGTGCAATACTACGAAGTGTTCAAAGGGCACACGAAAACCGGATGCTGAGAACGCTGCTTATCGCCGCGGCGCTCACACTGCCCGCACTCGCTCAAACGACCGAAGCGTCGCCACCAAACACCGGCTCGGTCTATCAGTCGTGGAACTATTCGGTCGCCAATCAAACGCAAAACGGCGCCGAGGTCTCGATCTACCATCGTTTCGCCCCCGCATTTCATCTGACGCGCGTGGGCGGTGGTTGGGTCGCTCCCGGCGGCAGACTTGTCGTGCGCCTTCCGAAGGGAGAAACGACCTACGAGTTAGAGGCGACCTTCAAGAAAGCAGGACCAGATTCACCGACCATCGGCAAGGCATCGGTGAAGTGGTGGCTCAAAGACGGTTCCCGCGATCGCCTCGTCAACGAAGGCGGAAATTTCTACTGGAAGCCGTTTTAGTTGGCTTCGAGTTGCGCGTGCAGATTTTCCCATATGGCAAGTCGTTCTGCGCTCTGGGCGGCCACCTGTGCGCGTTCCGACTCCAAGGCGGCAATGCGTGAGCGATCCTGGTAGGTCTCGGTCAGCGTAAACAGCTGATCGATCTCGATCTTGCGCGCGTCGAGCTTCGCAATCTCGCGTTCGATGCTCGCAATCCGCGTTTCGAGTTGTGAGCGAACCTTCAACGGCGTCTGGCGCGTCGTCTTCGGACGCGGCGTCGATGCTGCTTGCGCTTCGAGTGCGCGTCGCTCGCGTTCGACCTGACTCGCTTCGAAGGCATCGTAGCCGCCTTCGACCGTTCCCCACGCGCCGTCCTCGATCCAGAGCACGCGGTCGCACAGACGCGAGAGAAGATACCGATCGTGCGACACGATAAGGATCGCGCCTTCGTAATCGCCGAGAACGGATTCGAGTGCTTCGCGGCTCTCGATATCGAGGTCGTTGGTGGATTCGTCGAGGAGCAGCACGTCCGCAGCCTTGGCCATCAGCGACGCGAGCATGATCCGCCGGCGCTCGCCGCCGGAAAATGTCCGGACCGCCTTGTCAGCAGCCTCGCCGCTGATGCGCATACGGCCCAATAAATTACGCGCCTTCTCATCGGAGATATCGGCAGCCGTGCGCACCGCGTCGACCGCGCTTGCGGAGGGATCGAGTTCCTCGTGCGAGTTCTGCGCAAAGTACGCAATCTGCGACGCGGGGTTGAGGCGAATGGTCCCGCTGTCCGCGGCAAGTTCGCCGCTGATAATTTTCAGCAGCGTGGATTTCCCTGAACCGTTCGGACCAACGACGGCCAGGCGTTCCCCGCGCAGCACGTCGATCTCGAGATTTTCGAAAAGCGGGCGCGCATACGCTTTGGAGACGCCGCTCAGTTCCAACGCAAACGCGTTGGCCGCTCGTCGCGTCGACTGCAGATTCACCGCGATAGCAGCCGACGGCACAACGGGAACGTCGGCCGCAAGGCGCGCTTCGGCGCGCGCCAGTTGCTTCTCGCGACTTCGTAC
>PMUE01000140.1 GCA_003167055.1 Vulcanimicrobiota bacterium
CCGCTGCGGCGGCCTCGCCATCGATGATCTCCGCGACCGTGGTCAGATCGAGACTGGCCGCGAGTTGAATCATCGCGGCGACCATGCTCATGTTGGACTGAAAGACGCCGCGACGATCGACGAACGGGCAGTCGATTTTCACCAGGTCGAAAGGAAACAACTGCAGATTGCTCAACGACGAGTAACCCGTGCCGAAGTCGTCGACGGCGATGCGAATGCCCATGCGTTTGATACGCTCGAGCACGCCGTGATCGGCTTCCGCATTGGGCACGAGCGCAGACTCGGTAATTTCGATTTCCAAGATCGAGGGGTCCGCGTCGTTGTCTCGCAACACGTTTGCTACCATTTCCACGAAGTCCGGATGGCTCAACTGTCGCGACGAAATATTCACGGCCATCGAGATCGACCTGCCCTCGATCCGCCAGCGCATTGCCTGTCGCACCGCGGTTTCGAGCGCCCACTTGCCGATCGCGACGATAGCGCCGGTTTCCTCGGCAATCGAGATGAACTCGGCCGGAGGATGAATGCGCCCGTCGGGCCCCGTCATGCGCAGCAGCGCTTCTGCGGCTACGATGCGGTTGCTCTTCGCGTCAACGATCGGTTGGTAGTGCAGGACTAAACTACCGGAGCTGACCGCCGTCTGCAGTTGATTCTGTATTTGGTGGCGGCGTGCCGCGCCCTCATGCATATGCGGTGCAAACATGGCGTACGGGGGAACGGCCTGTTCCTTGGCAACATACATTGCCGTATCGGCGCTGCGAATGAGCACTTCGGGATCCATTCCATGCGCCGGATACAACGCAACGCCGATACTAGCGGCAACGGAAAACTCGTACGTGCCGACGTAGAACGGCTCCGAAAGTCCCTGAATCGCTTGCCGGCATATTCTCTCGACAAACGCTTCGTTCTCGATGGATTGCAGGACGGCGACGAATTCATCACCGCCCCACCGCGAGACGAGAGTGCCCTCCGGTAGGAGTGCGCGGATGCGATCGGCGACGGCTTTCAAAAGCAGATCGCCGACCGTGTGGCCCAATGTATCGTTGACGTCTTTGAAGCGGTTGAGGTCGAGAAAGAGCACGGCGCAGATGTCTCCCGCGCGCTCTGATCGATCCAGCGCGTTGACAAGCGCCTCGCGCATGGTAGCCCGATTCGGCAGTCCGGTAAGTTGGTCGTATCGCGCGAGACGCTCGAGCGATAGCTGCGCTTCTTTCCGCTCGGAAATGTCCATGAGCGTGCCGAGCCGGCGGACGGCTCTCCCGGCGGAATCATACTCGTGCTTCCCGCGCAGCTGGACCCATCGCGTGGTACCGTCGGGCCGCTCGATACGATGATCCAGGGTGAACTCTTCGGCCGTTGATTGCGCGCGCTCGAGTTCGATATCGACGCGAGTGCGATCCTCGGAAGGGAGGGAGCGGAGATACAACTCGGCGAGAGCGGCACTCGGCGTGTCTAAAGGAAGCCCGAAGATGCGTAGCACCTCGTCTGAGCACTCGATCACACCACTCTTCATGTTCAGAATCCATTTTCCGAGATGCGTGATCGTGTGGGCTTCCTCCACGTCAGCCATGGCCTGCTCGGCCGCAAACTGATTCAAAATCGCCGTGCGCTGACTACGAATGTGCAGCGATGCCGGAATGAATGCTAGCGTATACCCCGTTCCGTAAATGATCAGCGTGGCGAGACCGTCCGGCGTCCACAATAAGCCGCGAAACGCTGAGTAGCCGACCATGAACAGGAAGCCGATCGCCATCGCGGCCGCGAGCGCACGCGAATCGTAAAATGCATTTTGTGCGCCGATAATTACCAGCAGGCCGGAAGCAATGTACAGATTCTGATCGCCGCTATTGACGACCAGCGCGGCGATAACGCAGAGCGCGAGCACGCCCTGAACGAACTGCAGCACGGACGCGTAGCGGCGCGCTCCGGGAACGAACAGCAGCGTACCGGCGACCACAATGGAACAGGCGGTGCACGCAAAGCGCAACGGAAGCGAATCCGGAGGCAGCCCCGGCAGAACGACAAGCACGTAGTGAAACGCCGGTACCAGCACGCCGATGAGCACACTGTACAGGAGCGCCGTGTTATAGCTGTTACGCTCGAGCCAGAGCTTGTAAGCGAGCACAATATTTCATCGGCAGCGGAAACCCGTTGCCCAAAGTGCCGCCGCCGCACCCGCGCGGCCCCTGGTCAAAAGTTTACAAATCTACGGTGACGACGGTTGCCATTTTGTCTCGTCGGCGAAATCGACTTCGTCGACAAATGCGGATAGCGTGGAGATTTGATTCTTATATTTGATCTGAGGGACTGGAGGAGCAGTACCCTGTAATTGCGCATCGGCGTACGCGCGGAGCCCAGGAACAAGCACGCCGGAGTAATTGCGGCAGTTGTTCTTTACAACCGAGCCGCTCGGAATCGCCGCACGCACGTCGAGAGCATCATCGCTGAGAACGCTCCCATCGAGACCACTGTGCCTAAAGGTGATTCGCACGTGCTGGATCGGCTTGTTCGCCGTGTTCTCAATTGTTGCGCACTCTCGCGGCTCGCTCGATCCAGATGACTTGACCGTCACTATCCTTGCGGGAGCACCCTGTGGATTGAGCGCCATACCGTCGATTGTTGGCAAGAGATACCACGAGGTGCCATCTTGGTATTGTACGGCCGCAACAAAGGTGACAAGGCTCGCAGTTGGTTTCGCTCCGTTCCACTCCCGGAGCACCATCCGGCAAAAGCCTATAGCTCGGCCCCTTACCAATCCCGTTTGCACCCCCGGGGCAAAGGTCCCGGTTCCCCCGGCGTTCGGTGCGGTCGCGGACGCGAGATCGAACTCGTCGTTCTCGTCAGCGTCGCCCGGCTGCACCCACGAAAAATCAAACAACACCCACGTTGCGGGCCTCGGGCCGAGATTCGTAAACGATATGCACTCGTACCAAATTGTTGGATACGTTCCGTCGTTCGTAAAGTCGATTTTGTCGATCTGAATCCCCGACGAGGGAATCTGCAAAGCGTACGGCACGCTCGTCTCCGCGGCCAAGCCTCTCGAGGTCGATTGGGCAGCGAAAAGTAAGGCACCCGCCACAATCATTATGGCTCGCAACGAGATCAGTCGACGCTTCACGCGGTGTAATCTACTTCGGTCATCATGCCGTCCATCATGTGAATCTCGTTGTGGCAGTGCAGCAGCCAGCGGCCCGCGGGCGAGTCGGCATCGAAGATCCAGGTCAGCGTGCCACCATTTGCGCGCACCAGCGACGTATCTTTGTCGAGTGGACGCGCGAGCGGCTTCCCGTCGATCTCGACGACCCGGAACACATGTCCGTGCAAGTGCATCGGATGATCCATGTCGGTCGTGTTCTTGAAGTGCACGCGCACACGATCGCCGCGGCGTACCACGATTTTCGGCGTATTCGGCCAGGTCGCGCCGTTGAGCGTCCAGCGCGGTGAATTCCATGCGCCGCCGCCGAGCGTGTAATTTCGGCGTACCGTGATACCGCGCTCGTCCAGCGCTGCGCCGAAACCCGTCGCCAGCTTCTCATACGTGAGATAATCGATGCCCTCGACCGATTGCGGTGACGAAAGCGGCGCCGCCTTTTCATAGCCGTCGGTATACACCACCATCGCTTGCCCGAACGCGAGCGGGTCGCTCGAGAGCCCTTGCAACAGCCACGCGCCGGGTTTGCGCACCTCGAACCAGGCGTCATAGCGTTCGGCCACGCCGATGCGCAGCGCATCGAATTCCATCGGCACGGGCACCGGATTGCCGTCGGCGTGGGTCACGCGCAGTCGATGTCCGGCCAAGCGCACGTAGCGCGTTTGCGTTGCGCTGGCGTTGAGGATGCGCAGCCGCACGCGATCGCCGACCTTAACGCGCAAACGTTTGGTGTTGGGGTAGGCCGCGCCGTTGATGCAGTGCGCGAGGTAGCGCACCTCGTCGCCCATCTTGTCGTCGGGCTTCATCGCGCGCATCTCCGGCGATCCCATCGGATCGATCATCGGCGCGCGACTATCACCCATCATCGCCGCGCGCACGCTCGCAAAGTCGGGCACGTCGTGAAAGACGATCGCGCACTCAACGTCGGCCGGCTCATCGCGCGGATCGTCGACGATGAACATACCGAAGAGCCCGCGCAGCATGCCAAGATCGCCGGCGTGATCGTGGTACCAGCGCGTGCCGGGCGGACCCGGTGCAAAGCTATAGACGAACCTTCCGTCATGCGGAATTGCGGCCTGCGTCACGCCGACCGCACCGTCCATCGCACTGGGAAGCACCATCCCGTGCCAATGGACCGCGGTGGCAATCGAGGATTGATTTACGTACTCGACGTGCACGCGCTGCCCGTGCGTAACGCGCAGCAGCGGACCGGGAATGCTGCCATTGTAGCCGATCGCATCGACGACGACTCCCGGCATGGGCGAGTAGCGCATCGGCGTTGCAACCAGACGATAGGACACGACGTCGCTCGCAAGCGCGCGTTGCAAACGCGGGGCGAGCACGACCGCGCTCATCGACCCGGCGACGGCGCCCACAAACTGCGAGCGGCGCACTATTGGCCGGTGACGATCGGTCGATCGATGGTCTTGCCGTCGTAGACGATATGAATCGTCCACGCACCCGACATTGAGAACTCAACCCGCCCGGTGTAGAGGTGCGGATCGGATGTCGCGTGCAACGTGACGTTCGGTGAGTGCATCGACATACTCCCCATCGCCATCGAAGCCACCGCGGTCACACGTTTTGGCGCGACGCCGGGGAAACGCACGGTGACGTCGGCGTAACCGCTCGGATGCGCCGGTGCAACGGTGATGACCGGCTGATCGGCCGCTGCGCCCCCATCGAGGCCGGCAAGATAGTCGGCGATGTCGCCCGCCTGCGCGGCGGTAAAGCCGTAGTTCGGCATCGGGGCTTTGGGATTGATGATTGCAGCGATGATTTGCGGCCGCGTGCGGTGATGTTCGATCCCGTAGAGCGCGGGATAGGGCGCGCTGCCCCGAAACGTCGCGCCGTGGCACGCCTGACACCCGTTTTGGGCAACGAGTTTTGCCCCGGTGTTAACCTCGGCGACGACCGTCAGGGCGAACACAGCGTGGAAGAGCATACTAGAGGGAGTATATCGTAAAGGGCAAGCTAATGGCGCAGGATGACCCGGTCGCTCGCATAAGCAGGCAGGCAATTTGATGTTCTATGATGCTGAGCCCAGCGGGGATGGGGGGCTGCTCGCGCGGCTGCTCGGCATTACCTATGAGATCTTGCACGCGCAAGAGATCGCGCCCGCACTCGAATCGATCTCGCGCGCGGTTGCCGACCTCTTCGGCTTCAAATACGTGACGATTGTCGCCGCTGATGCGCCGGGCGGTGAACTGTACCGGCGCGTGCTGCTCGGCTTCCCCGATGAGGTGATCCGCGAGCGACTCGGCGAGCACATCGACCGGCGCTCGGTCATGGAGATTCTTCCCGCCGAATCCGAAGTGCTGCCGTACTGCTTCTACAATCCGGCCGAGCGTGAGATCTACTGGAAGCAAAGCATCTACACCGGCTTTCGTCCACTCAACGAGCCGCGCACCGCGCCGGATGCATGGCACGAGCGCGACACGCTCACCCTGGTGCTACCCGACCGCGACGGTAATATGCTCGGCTATCTGTCGGCCGATGCGCCGCTCGACGGCAAAGTGCCGTCGATCGAAACGCTACGCCGCATGCAGCTCTTCACCAATCTCGTGGGTCTGGCACTCGCTAGTTCGCGTTCGCACGCCGTCGAAACCGAACAGCGGCAGAATCTCGAACAAAACGCGCGCCTGCAAAACGAATTCTTCAGCATGGTGTCGCACGAAGTGCGTTCGCCGCTGGCCGCCATTCGCGGCGCGACCGCGCTGTTGCAAACGCATTTTGAGACGCTCGGGCTGGAACGGCGGCAAGAGCTGCTTGGCGTGCTCTCCAGCTCAACCTCGCGGCTCTCGTCGATCTTCGAAGATTTCTTGCTGCTCTCGCGCATGGACGCAGGCCACTTGGCGCTGCGGATCGAGCGCATTTCACCGGTCGGCATCATCGAAGAGTCGATGGCGCGCATGCGCAGCGAATATCCGGAACGGCTCTTCAACGCCGCCTACTTCGACCCGGTGCCGTACATGCTCGCCGACAAGGGGCGCGCCGTGCAGATTCTCACCAACCTGCTCTCCAACGCGGTGAAGTACAGCTATCCGACCAGCGCGATCCACATCGACGTAAAGGTCAACGACGGACGCGTGCGCATTGCGATCGTCAACGAAGGGCCGGGCATCGGGCAAGAGGATCGCATGAAGCTTTTCACCCGGTTTGGCCGCGTCTCGTCGGGCGAGGGATCGACCGGCCTCGGACTCTACATCTGCCGCGAACTCGTCAGTATGATGCACGGCCAGATCGGCTTTGAAAGCGAGCCGGAGAAGCGTACATCCTTCTGGTTCACCCTCCC
>PMUE01000238.1 GCA_003167055.1 Vulcanimicrobiota bacterium
GCGCGACCGCCTTCTTCATCACTTCCGCGGACTGCAGCACGAACGGCAAAATCAACTCGCCCGATCCGAATTTGTCGCCGACTTCTTTCATCGCGGGCAGCAGGATCTCGTTGAGCACGGCGACCGGATCGCGTTCTTCCAGCGCGGCATCGATCTTTGCCTCGATGCCGTCCTTGCGGCGTCGCAGGATCGCATTGTGAATCTGCTGCGCCACCGGGAGCTCGGCATCGCTGTCGACTTGCTCGTCCGCCGACGTTGAGGCCGTCGTGCTTTCGAAGTGCTCGATGAAACGGGCGAGCGCATCCGCGCGGCGGTTGAAGACGAGATCATCGCACATCTCGCGTACGTCGGGCTCGACCTCGGCGTACGGCGTGATCTCCTTTGCATGCACGAGCGCGGCATCCAACCCGGCTTCTACGCAGTGATGCAAGAACACCGAGTTAAGCGCCGCGCGCGCGGCTGGTTTCAATCCGAACGAGACGTTCGAGACGCCGAGCGACGTCAGCACGCCGGGCAACTCGCGTTTGATCAACCGAATGCCTTCGATCGTTTCGATGGCGGAGTTCGCGAACTCGGGGTCGCCGGTCGAGAGCGTGAACGTCAGGTCGTCGAAGATCAGCGCGCCGGGCGGCAAGCCGTATTCATCGACCACAATGCCATAGATACGCTGCGCGACCTCGAGCTTGCGCTGCGCCGTCTTAGCCATCCCGATCTCGTCGATCGTCAGCGCCACCACCGCAGCGCCATGTTCTTTGGCAAGCGGCAACACGACGTCCATCTTGGCGCGGCCGGCTTCGAGATGCACCGAGTTGAGAATCGCTCGCCCCGGATAATTTTCCAGCGCGACTTGCATGACTTTCGGCTCGGTCGAGTCGATCATCAACGGCGCCTCGACCGACTGCGCCAAACGCCGGACGAGTTCGCGCATCTGCACGTCTTCGTCGGTGCGCTCGGTCAACGCGCAGCAGACGTCGAGCACGTGCGCGCCGCCCTCGACCTGCTCGCGCGCGACGAGCATGATCTCGTCGTAGTTGTCCTCGAGCAACAACCGTTTGATCTTGCGCGATCCCTGACTATTGATCCGTTCCCCAACCAATAACGGCCTCGGCTCTTGTTGGAGGGCTGTTGCGGTCATTGCGGACGCTGCGTCTTGCGGGACCGGCTCGGTCCGCTCACTACTCTTGTTTACGTTCGCGGCCCGAGCCAGTGCCCGCGCCGCAACATCCGCAGTGATCGCATGCTTAAGTGCGGCGATATGGTCGGGTGTCGAGCCGCAACAGCCGCCGACGATGTTCACGCCGAATTCCTTGACGAAGTCGGCGAGCTCTCGCGCAAGTTCGTCTGGGGTTTCGGGATAGATCGTTTCGCCCTTGGGACCCATCAGCGGCAGCCCGGCGTTGGGAATGACGCTCACGTAGCAGCGCGAGTTTTCGGCAAGATAGCGCAGAGCATCGCGCATTTGCGACGGGCCGGTCGAGCAGTTGAGCCCGATCACATCGATCGGCAACGCGTCGAGCGTGGCGGTGATTGCACGAATGTCGGTGCCAAGCAGCATGCGGCCTTCGGTAATCAACGTCGGCTGCGCTTGGATTGGTACGCGACGTAGGCCGCGATCGAACTCGCGCGTGATGCCGGCGATCGCGGCTTTGAGCTCGAGCAAGTCTTGCATCGTCTCGAGCAGCAGCAGGTCGGCGCCGCCGTCGACCAGCGCGCGCGCCTGTTCGCCGTAGATGTCGGCGAGCTGCTCGAAGGTGATCTTCGACAGGGTGGGATCCGACGATGAGATCAGCATGCCGGTCGGTCCCATCGCCCCGGCGACGAAGCGCGGCCAATCCGGCGTGGCGATCGCGTCGCAAGCTTCGCGCGCGAGTTGGGCGGCGCGCAGATTGATCTCGTAGGTCTTTTCGCCAAGCCCGAATTCTTCGAGTTTGAGCCGCGAGGCAGTAAACGAGTCGGTCTCGATCACGTCCGCGCCGGCCTCGAGATAGGCGGTATGAATCGCGCGAATTGCTTCGGGGCGCGTCAGGACAAGCGCTTCGTAGCAACCCAAATACCGCTCGCCGCCGAAATCCTCGGCGGACAGTTCAAGCGCCATGAGCTGTGTGCCCATGGCGCCGTCGTAAATCAAAACCCGCTCTTGCAGCAGGCGCAGGTAGTCACGCAATTTGTTGTTTACGTACTCGCTTGTTCGACGGCGAAGTTCGAGTTCGCCCTAGGCGAACTCTCGGAGCACGGCGCGGATCACTCCGACCGGACGCCCTGCCCGATTATACACGATTGGTTCGACAAAGGTGGCCAAGTCGGTCGCATGCGCGACCGGGCTGCCGAGGGCCCGCAGGGATGCCATGGTCGCCGGCCCCCGCGCGCGCGCCGTGCCGTCGAGCACTTTGCTGACCAGGCCAAGGCCCTGCGGTATCAGCGTCAACCCGTGGACGCCCTCCGCGCCGGACTTACACGCAATCGCGCCCGCCCCAGCCGTCATGACTCGCGTATCGAACTGGCCCGTGCCCGAAACGTACTCGGGATGCGATACCATCGCGTCGCGGACGACCAGCAACGCCTGCGCATCGCGCGCAGCCAGGTTCGTCAATGATCCAAAACGTGCGAAGGCCATCGCCGCTTTGCGCAATCCCGTGGCGTAGACCGGGATGCCGCAACCGTCGATGCCGAGCGGCCACGTCGCCGGATCGTCGTCGGACAGACGCGCGCAAAACGCCAGGATATGCTGCTGCGCCGGATTGTTGACGTCCATGTACGTTGCAACGTCGCTACCCAAGACCCGGCATAACGCGAGAATCCCGGCATGCTTGCCCGAGCAGTTGTTGTTTATCGCCGTCGGCCCGTGACCGTGACGCAGCATGTCGTGCGCGACGGCCTCATCGTAGGGTAGGTGCGCACCGCATTGCAGCGCCGATTCGTCGAGGCCGATCTTGCGCAGGATCGAACGCACTGCTGCGATGTGAAACGGCTCGCCGACATGTGACGCACTCATCACGGCAATCTCGCGCATGTCGAATTCGAATCGTTCGCGGACGCCCGCTTCAATCGCGGCTGCGGCAATAAACGGCTTGGCGGTGGAACGCAGAAAGACCGGCGATTCGATATCGCCGGTCTCAAAAATCACGTCACCGCGCGCAGTTGCCGCGCAGGCGGCGACGTGGTGGACGGACTCAACCAGATCGCCGCGCGTGACCTCAACGCGCATCAAGAAACGAGTGCGGGTTCGACCACGACCGCTTCTTGATCCGCGAACACCGGGTTGCTCAGGTAGCGCTCGCCGGTATCGCACCCGATCGTGACGATCGTCTTGCCCGCTGATTCGGGCCGCGCCGCGACTTGCAGTGCCGCCCAGACGTTCGCGCCGGAAGAAATGCCGACCAACATGCCTTCTTCACGAGCCAGCCGGCGCGTCGTTGCGATTGCATCGGCATCGGTCACACGAATCACTTCGTCGTACACGTGCGTGTCGAGCACTTTCGGAATGAAACCCGTACCGGTGCCTTGGATCTTGTGCGGACCGGGCGTCCCGCCGGAAAGCACCGGCGACGCATCGGGTTCGCCGGCGATCACTTTGACCCCGGACTTGCGTTCTTTGAGCACCTCGCCGACGCCGGTAATCGTGCCGCCGGTGCCGACCATCGAGACAAAAATGTCGACTGCCCCATCGGTATCGCGCCAAATCTCTTCGGCCGTCGTGCGGCGATGAATCTCGGGATTCGCCGGATTCTCGAACTGTTGCGGCATGAAATACTTGTTTGGCTCGGCCGCGTAGATCTCGAGCGCTTTTGCGATCGCACCCTTCATCCCGTCGGCGCCCGGCGTCAGGATCACTTGCGCGCCGTACGCCTTGAGCAGACTGCGCCGCTCGATCGTCATCGTATCCGGCATCACGAGAATGCATTGATAGCCCTTCGCCGCCGCGACAAAGGCGAGCGCGATGCCGGTGTTGCCGCTCGTCGGCTCGAGAATCTTCATGCCCGGAAGCAAGCGGCCATCGCGCTCGGCTGCCTCGATCATCGAGACGCCGATACGATCCTTGACCGAGCCTGCGGGATTGAAGGACTCCATTTTCACGAGTACGGTGCCGCCCAGGCCCTTATTAAGGCGCGGGATCTTGACCAGCGGCGTGTTGCCGAACGTGTCGGCCAGATTCTCATAGATTCGTGCCATAGTCCCTCCTTTAACCTCGCTGCACGCGGTACTGTTGCGTGCCTGAAATGAATCCCGCCGCCTCGAACGAATGTTCGGCTGGTGTTCTCCCTGTCCCAGAAATCGCTCTACGTCGAGCCGCTCGATTTGTGGATCGACAGCCTGCGCTCGCAGGAGCGCTGCTACGTTTCACACGGGCACAGCGATCACGCGCGTGAACACCGCACGCTGGTCACGACCCCGAACACGGCGCGCATCTGCTGCGCGCGATTCGCGCGCCGCGCCGAGCGCGCGCCGGTCACTTTCGAAGAACACGCTTTCAATGAACCGTGGGAGGAGCGCGATCACCGCCTGACCCTCTTCTCTGCCGGTCACGTGCTCGGAAGCGCTCAATTGATGATCGAAGGCGAGCGCGGAAGCTTCGTCTACACCGGTGACTTCAAGCTGCGCGACTCGCTGACCGTCGAGCCGCCCGAAGTTAAACGTTGCGACGTCGTGCTGATGGAGTGCACCTACGGTCGACCGCAGTATGTTTTTCCGCCACACGACGAAGTCGCGGCGCAGATGGTTGCTTTCGCGCGTGAGACACTCGAGGGCGACGCGGTTCCGGTGTTCTTTGCCTATTCGCTTGGGAAGGCGCAGGAAGCGATGGCCATTCTCGGACGCGCCGGCCTCCCGCTGACCGTGCATGGGGCGGTCGAAACATTGGCACAGGTCTATGAAGCCTGCGGGGTGACGCTGCCGCCGTACGCGCGCTATCATGCCGAAACCTTCGATCTGCGCAGCGTGCTGATTTGGCCGCCGGGCGGAAAGGCGTTGCCGAAGGCGCTGCGCAACAAACCGGTACGCACGGCCGTGCTGACCGGCTGGTCACTCGATCGCAGCGCGCTCTTTCGTTATGGAACGGAGCGCGGCTTCGCGCTCTCAGACCACGCCGATTATCCCGCGCTGCTGCAATACGTGGAACGCGCTCAGCCGCGCAAAGTGCTTCTCAATCACGGCTGGCGCGACTTCGTTTACCGTCTGCGAGCGCTCGGCATCGATGCCGAGTATATGGAGGACCATGCGCAACTCTCGCTTTTTTAGTCTTCTCCTTGCCCTCGGCTTCGCCGCGCAAATGGTTCCCGCGCAGGCGCAGACGGCTTCGCCGGCACCGACGATCGACGATGCGATCGCCGCAATTCGCGCCTTCGCTCCGCAAGCACTCAAGGATCAAGGTGCGCCAGGCATGTCGGTCGCGATCACCGATCGTACGCACACGATTGCGATCGTTACGGTCGGCATGGCGGACGTCGGAAGTAAAACGCCGGTCAGCGCCGACACGCGCTTCCCGATCGGCTCAATTTCGAAATCGATGACCGCGCTTGCGCTGCTGCAGCTGCACGACCGCGGCTTGGTCGATCTCAACGCACGCGTGCAGCAGTACCTGCCGTCATGGTCGATCCACTCGGACGGCGCGCCGATTCTCGTGCACCAGTTGCTCTCGCATACGGCCGGCGTACCCGACGACTATTCACTCGAACAATATGGCTTCGCCCTCGCCGCGCTGCGCAACGCGCACACGCTCTTTACGCCGGGTACCGCGTGGGCGTACTCAAACGACGGCCTCGCCACCGTCGGCGCGATCGTCGCCGGCGTTTCACACGCGAGCTGGCAATCGAATATCGACGACCACGTCTTCGCGCCGATCGGCATGACCCACAGTTCGGCGATCTTCGACAATCGCGAGCTTGCCGACACGGCGACCGGGTATCAATTCCGCGATGCCGACTACGTTGCGACACCGCCGTATCCGCCGCTCGTCGCTTCGCCAAATCAAGACTTCGTCGATCCGGCGGGTTCGGTCATTTCAACCCCGGAGGACATGGCGCAGTACATTCGCCTCTATCTCAACGGCGGCAAGACCGCAAGCGGCACGCAGTTGATCGCGTCTGGGACCTTCAATGCGATGACCACCGCCGACCACTTCAACAACGGTTCGCCGGACGTCGCCAAAGGCGTGGAATTGGCCGAATGGCCGGCGTTCTATCACGAGTACGGCTACGGACTCTCGGTCTTTCACACTGACGGGGATCACCTCGTCGGTCACACCGGCGGCATCTCCGGCTACACGGCGTGCTTCCAAGCCAACCTTACGCGCGGCTTCGGCGTTATCGCGCTTTCGAATCTGGTTGAAGCGCCGCTCCACCCCTGCGCTATCGTGAAGTACGCCATGGAAGTGCTGCGCGCGCAAAGCCTGGGACACGCGCTTCCGGCGCCCCCGTCGGGACCACCGATCGCCGCGCCGAAGGTTGTCGCGACCGACTACGTCGGCAGCTATCGCTCAAACGACGGCGGCAACGTTGAAATTCAGAACGCCGGCGCAACCCTCTCGTTGCTCGACGCCGGGCGCACCTATAAACTCATTGCGCGGGATCACGATATCTTCTGGACCGACGATCCGCGCTTTACGATCTACTACGTCGCCTTCGAACGAAACAAAGCCAAGGCGGTCGACAGCTTCACCAATGCCGGCGCGTACTACGTCAACGCGCGCCACGCCGGGCCGACGACGTTCACCTATCCTACCGCCTGGAACCGGCTGACAGGACGTTATGAAACGTCGAACTTCGGAGGCGCGGTGATGCGCATCGTCATCGTCAAGGGCCATCTCACCGTCGATGGTATCAGTCCGTTGCGCGGCCTCACGAACGGCGCGTTTGCGCTGGGATCGTCGGTGGTGCGCTTCGACACGCTGTTCGAGGGGAAGATGCAGCGACTGTGGCTCGACGGCGCCGATCTCTACCGCATCGAGCTACCGTAGGGCCTCGAAGTCATCAAGTGAAATATCGGCCGACATTCTTGCCACTCCGCTAGCGTTTTG
>PMUE01000329.1 GCA_003167055.1 Vulcanimicrobiota bacterium
GCCCCGGCCACGTGCCGATGCATTTGATCAAAGAGAATATGGAGAAGCAGCTCGAGATCTGTCACGAAGCGCCGTTCTACACGCTGGGGCCGCTGGTGACCGACATTGCGCCGGGCTACGATCACATCACGAGCGCCATCGGTGCCGCGATGATCGGCTGGTTCGGTACGGCGATGCTGTGTTACGTCACGCCGAAAGAACATCTCGGCTTGCCGAACAAGAAGGACGTCAAAGACGGCGTTATTGCTTATAAAATCGCGGCGCATGCGGCTGATTTGGCGAAAGGCCATCCGCGCGCGCACCATTGGGACGACGTGCTATCCAAAGCGCGCTTCGAGTTTCGGTGGGAAGATCAATTCGAGCTCTCGCTCGATCCGGAAACGGCACGCGAGTTCCACGATGAGACGCTGCCGGCGGCGGGTGCGAAGGTTGCGCACTTCTGTTCGATGTGCGGCCCGCACTTCTGCTCGATGAAGATCACCCAAGAGGTGCGCGAGTACGCGCAAGCCGGTATGGCCGAGAAGAGCAAAGAGTTCTTGGAAAAAGGCGCCGAGGTATACGTCGAGACCGTGCCATCCTGAAGGGCGTACTCTTCGATCGCGACGGTACCATCATCATGGACGTTCCATATAACGGCGATCCCGATCGCGTCGAGCCGGTGTCGGGTGCAGCGCAGCGTTTGGATACGCTTCGTCTCGCTGGCTTGAAGGTTGGGGTGCTGACGAATCAGAGCGGCGTGGGTCGTAGCATGATTAGCGAAGCGCAGATGCATGCGGTCAACGCACGAGTCGATGAATTGCTCGGTCCGTTTGACGGGTGGTTCATCTGCCCGCATGCGCCGGAGGTGGATTGCGATTGTCGCAAGCCCAAACCGAAGTTGGTCTTGGATGCGGCCCAGCAGTGGGGCTTCGATCCCTCGGAGATCGTGGTCATCGGCGATAAGGCGAGCGATGTTGAAGCGGCGCACAATGCCGGATCGGCGGCGATAAAAATTGGCGGCGCCTGCGATCTCGCAAGCGCCGTCGATCGGGTTCTTACCGGCCGGATCTAGTGTCCGGAATCACCTGTCCAGTAGTCAACGTCGGGGGCGTGTGCTTGCGCCGCCGCGGCTATCCACGCGCTCTTGGGAATGCGCACGGTTGAGCGCAAGACATTCCAAGCGCGCAGGACTTTGAGCACGTAGTGCTGCGTTTCGTAATATGGTGGCACCCCGCCGTAGTGCTGCACGGCAAGCGGCCCAGCGTTATACGCGGCAAAGACCAGCGCGTAGCGATCGGGATTCGATCCGAATTTTTCGAGCAAGCCGCGAAGATAACGCGCCGCACCCTGCAAGTTCTCAACCGGATCGCGCGGATTCACGCCGAGCGTCGCTGCCGTGCCCGGCATGAGCTGCCCGAGCCCAATTGCGCCGGCGTACGAAACGGCGTGCGTGTGCCAACTCGACTCGACGGTAACGATCGCCGCCAACATATTGGTGTCGACCTTCCAACGCGCTGCCGTCAGCAGCAAGTGTCGCGCGAGATCTTTGCTCTGCCAGTCTGGGAGCTCAGGGTTATACTGCCGCAGCACGGCCGCATAGGCCGCGATGCTCGCAGGGGTCGCCGGAACCGGCTTGGTCGAGGCACTGGCAACAGCCGGAATCCCGAGTCCTAAAATGAAGCAGAGTCCCGCAAGGAGCGGGGCGCGGCATCGGCTCATGGGGGGCGGGTTCGACGAGGCTAGGGCTCCTCCCCCACGGATCGGCCGAAGGCCGAACGTTATAGATTTGGCGAAGCCAAATCCAATGGCTAGGCACGCGGGAATGTCGCCGCAAGCGCGGCGAGCCTGGGGGATCGGCGCGATCGCCGTCTTCCTTCTGTTGTGCGGCGGCATCGCGATCTCGCAGTGGTACGCCGTGCACGTCAACGTGCCGCACTACCAAGCACTCAACGAGAAGCAGAAACACTAACCGCATCGCAAAAGACGACGCAGGCTTGCGTTCTGATGCCACTTTGATGCACAGTGCGCAGGAGTTTCTCGGCGCGGCTGAGGACCGGGAGAACTGTTCTGAGTCTTTAGGAGGTCCGTGCGTGAAGCTTCGCCTTACTGCATTAATGGCGTGTTCGATCGTGATGTGCTGCGCCGGAGCGGCGCTTGCGCAAGCGAAGCCGACCGCGACGCCGCCGCCAACCCCGACGCCGTCGCCCACCCCGACGCCCGGACCGCCGTACGCCAACATGAGCTGGCGCGAGATCGGCCCGGCAACCGCGGGCGGCCGTGTTGCGGCCGTCGCGGGCTCGGCGACCGATCCAAAGTTGTACTACGTCGGTTCGGCCGGCGGCGGCGTGTGGAAAAGCGAAAACGACGGGCAAACTTGGGATCCGGTGTTCGCGAAACAGACCGTCGCGGCAATCGGCGCGGTTGTCATCGATCCAAACGACAACAACACCGTCTGGGTCGGTACGGGTGAGGACAATCCGCGCAATGACGTCAGCTACGGCGACGGCGTGTATAAGAGCACTGACGGCGGCGATCACTGGACCAACATGGGCCTGAGCGCGACCGAACAGATTTCGCGCATTGTCGTCGATCCGCGCAATCACAACCACGTCGTGGTTGCAGCGCAAGGCGATTTATTCAACGACGGCCCGGATCGCGGCGTGTACGTCACCGATGACGGCGGGAAGACCTGGACGAAAACGCTCTACACCGGTCCGGAAGCGGGCGCGTCGGATCTGGCGATGGATCCGCAAAACCCGAACGTACTCTACGCGGGCATGTGGCAATTCCAGCGGCGCCCGTGGACGTTCACTAGCGGTGGCCCGCAAGACGGGCTCTATAAGTCGACCGACGGGGGACGCACGTGGAAGAAGCTCGAGGGCAACGGTCTGCCGACCGACACGATCGGGCGCATTGGGCTCGCCATCGCGCCGAGCAACGGCAATCGCGTCTACGCCTTGATCGAATCTAAGCAAGGCATTCTGTGGCGCAGCGACGATGCCGGCGATCACTGGGCGATGGTTTCGAAGAACACGCTGGTCGATCAACGCCCCTTTTACTTCACGCACCTCGGTGTCGATCCGAAGAATCCTGACGTCGTTTACGGCGTTTCGGAGGCGCTCTCGAAATCAACCGACGGCGGCAAGACCTTCAAGGCAATCGCCGAAGGCGTGCACGTCGACTATCACGCGATTTGGATTGCGCCCAACGACCCGGCGCGAATCATGGTCGGCGAAGACGGCGGCTATGCGCTGACGGTCGACGGCGGCGACAACTGGTTTTTCTCGGCGAACTTGCCGATCGCGCAAGTCTATCGCGTTGGGCTTTCCAACGAGAATCCGTATTGGGTCTGCGGCGGCTTGCAAGACAACAACGGCTGGTGCGCGCCGAATAACACGCAAGACCCTTCCGGCATCCAAAACAAAGCGTGGATCGGCGTCACCGGCGGCGACGGTGAATGGACCGTGCCCGATCCGGCCGATCCCAACTACATTTGGGCGGATTCGGAAAACGGCGCCGTCACCGTGATTAACAAGGTGACCAAAGACGGCTGGTTCGTGGAGCCCTACTTGCAGTCGTCCATCGAAAGCTTCGATACGCGCACGGCCAAAGTGCGTTGGAATTGGGAAACACCGATTGCGTTTGCGCCGTGGGACGGCCACATCGGCTGGATCGGCGGCAACGTAGTCTTTCAAACGACTGACCGCGGGTTGCATTGGACGATCATCAGCCCCGATCTCACCCGCGACGTCAAGGACCATCAAGCGCCGTCGGGCGGCCCGATCACGCACGACGTCTCGGGTGCAGAAGAAAGCGACACGCTCCTCGACATCGAGGGTTCGAAGCTGCACAAGGGCGAGATTTGGGTCGGCACCGACGACGGCCTGATCCAACTCACACTCGACGGCGGTAAACACTGGAGCAACGTCACGCCGCCGAACGCGCCGGAGTACGGACGCTTCGCGTCGATCTCCCCCTCGCCGTTGCGTGACGGCACGGCATACGCAATCAACGACGGCCACTATACCGGCGACAATCATCCGTATGTGTTCGTCACGCACGATTTCGGCAAACACTGGGATCTCATCACGAGCGGTCTCCCTGCAAATGATTGGGCCCGCGCGATCGGGGCCGACATCCGCAATCCGAACCTCGTCTATCTCGGAACCGAAGAGGGCTTCTGGATCTCCTACGACGGCGGCGCATCGTGGAAATCGTTCAAAAACGGCTTGCCGACCGTTTCGGTGCACGACATTCGCATGCAGCCGCAGTTCGACGATCTGGTGATCGCGACGCACGGACGCTCGATCTATATCATGGACGACATGACACCGATCCAGCAGCTGCAAAGCGCGACGGCGGCCGGCACGTACATGTTCCCGATTCGCGTCTCCTACCAGTACAACACCCGCGAGGACGACGAAGGCACCTACACTAACTACGCCGCCGCGAATCCGCCGACCGGGGCGATCCTCGACTACTATCTCAACGCCGAGCAAAAGACGCCGCCGATGTTGCAAATCCTCGACCGCACGGGCACCGTCGTTCGCACCTACAAAGGCACGCACGACGTCGCCGGCAAGCAAGAACCCTACGTGCCGAACAAGGTCGGGATCAACCGCTTCGTGTGGGATTGGTCGATCGACGGTCCGGTCAAGTGGCTTGGCGCGGCCAAGAAGGCGTATCAGGGTCCCGACGACGGCCCTACCGTTCCGCCGGGTGAATACACCGCGCGATTGACGCTCGGCACCAAGGTGTTCATGCAGCGCTTCATCGTCAAAACCGATCCGCGTACGCTTTACAGTCAGGCGCAACTGGTCGAGTCGTACAACTATGGTCGCCTTGGCGAGTCGCTCTTTTCGAAAGTCGACGTCATGCTCAATAATCTCGATACGGTGAAGAAATCGATCGACGAGGGCATCGCGGCGGCCAAGAAAGCCGGCGATTCGACCACGCAAAGTAGACTTGAGTCAATTGAGACGGCGCGCGCGGCCGTGTTCGACGAGTTGACGGCAAACTATCAAAACGACGAAGACTCGATTCAACTGCCCGGCAAGGTACGCGAGGACGTGCAGTCGATTATGTACTTTGCCGGCACGGTGATTACGCCGGCGCTGCGGGACTACACCCATCGCGTCGAGGGCGAGCTACAAGGTGCGACGGCGCACTACGACGCCTTCGTCAAGGAACAAGTCCCGGCGCTCAACGATGCACTTAGCACGCTCAAGTTGAAGGCGGTGACCATCCAGTGATCGCAGCACTCGTTCTCGCGGCAGCGACCTCGTTCGGTGATCTTTCGATGCGCGTCGTTGGACCGGCGGTTGCCGGCGGACGTATCGCGGCCGTGGCCGGCACCGTCCAGAACGACAAGCTCTACTACCTAGGCACCGCCGGCGGCGGCGTGTGGAAATCGGAAAACGCCGGCGCCACGTGGTCGCCGGTCTTCGATGCGCAGGATGTTTCGGCAATCGGTGCGGTCGCGATCGATCCCAAGCATCAAAACGTCGTCTGGGTCGGTACCGGCGAAGGCAATCCGCGCAACGACGTCAGCTACGGCGACGGCCTGTACAAGACGACCGACGGCGG
>PMUE01000192.1 GCA_003167055.1 Vulcanimicrobiota bacterium
GGAGCGCTGTGCGCAGCCGGCATTACGTTTGCCTACGATCTGCTCGCCGGCCTCAAACGTAACTTCCTCGGACTGATGACCGGAATCTCCGACGACGACCCTCGCGCACCTGCCCTTGTGACGTGGCTTGAAACCAAGCTACGCGCCGCGGCGGGGATTGCCGACCCCGCAACGCCGTTGACGTTCTCGATGCTGTGGGACGCGCGCAGCCAGGATCTCGGGCGGTTACGGGCGCGGCCTGCGCGTTACGACATCAACCTCGAGATGATCACAACGAACCTCACCTTCGGGCGCCCGTTCAAGTTCCCGTTCGATACGTCTCGCTTCTTCTTTCGTCCTGACGAGATGAAGCGCTTCTTTCCAGCAACCGTCGTGCAGTGGATGATCGCGGCAGCGCGCGAACCCGATGGCGAAGAAGAGCGCGGGCGCTTTACCCGCTATAAAAAACAAGGGTACTATCCGTTGCCGCCAATGGGCGACCTTCCTGTTATCGTGGCCACGCGCATGAGCCTGTCGTTTCCAATTCTCTTTAGCGCTGTTCCACTCCACTGCGCAGATTTCACCCAGAAGGAGAACCAACGAACGAAGGACCGCGACGTACTCCCGAAACTCGAGCAGAGCTGGTTCAGCGACGGCGGACTTTCGAGCAATTTCCCGATCGCACTATTCGATGGCCCAATCCCGCGCTGGCCGACCTTCGCGATCAATCTCGGGCCGTTTCACCCCGACTACCCCGAGGTCGCCGACGAAGCCAAGAACGTTTACATGCCGGCGAGCAACGGCGCGGGCATGTCGCCGCATTTTACGCCGATCGCCGACGTTCCCACATTTCTCATGGCAATCTTCGATACGATGCAGAATTGGAACGACACGACCCAAATGACACTGCCCGGTTATCGCGATCGAATCGTAACCGTGCACCTCACCGACAGCGAGGGGGGTCTCAATCTTGATATGCCCGCCAGGGTGCTCGAGCGCTTGAGCAAGCGGGGCACGGCGGCCGGCGCGCTGATCGCCGAACGCTTCGAGGACGCGGCAGGCTTGGAACCGAGCTCACCCATGAACTGGGAGAATCACGAGTACCTGCGCTTGCGTTCGATGATGGGAACCCTGCGGCAATACCTAGCAGAATTGGCGCAGCACTTCGATTCACAAATGCGCGAGCGCTATCGCGTACTGCTCGAAGAGCACTCGCACGGTCTTTCCTATCCAATCGGTCCACCGGATGTCGCGACGATCCTCGAGTTGCTCGACGAACTGAAAGCCCTCGGCATTCGGTTCGAGAGTGCCGTCTCGCTGCTTGACAATCTTCCGAATCCTCCGCCGAAGCTCGTCATCCGCCCGGATTTGAGCAGCTCGACATAGCGCTACGTCTGCGCGATTTGAAGGTCGCAGTCGGGACATCCAATCCCGAGTGGCAACGGCTCCCAGCCGATGGCGGCGTGCGACGGTCGCGGAGTCGCATTTGAACCGGTATCTAACGACATCGTCCAGCCGCCGTTATGGTGGTTTTGGCGCGTCTGCGGAAATGCGTGGTTATAGCTGTTACCTGGCCCGTAGGAGTAGACGACACGTTCGAGGCCGGTCGTCGTGGCGCGTGGGACGCTCGGGTGGCGCATGCGCCCGCCGTGGTGCGAGGCAACCAGCCCACCGAGATTTAGCGATTGTGCGCGCGGTACTGCGGCGTAGTCGGCGTCACCGGTCAACAGAATCGGCGCACCGTAACCTTGGGGGTCCTTCGCGTACATCGCGAGCCCGTTATGATTGCGAGGTTCGCCGTTGCACTTGACGACGTCGACGAGCGGGCCCGCAATGGCCACAACACCTTCCGGCCAAACCAACAGCGCGCCGTTCTCCGCAATGTTCGCAGCCATTGCGGCATGAATTGACCCGAAGCGTTGATTCGGGACGATCCAGCGGCGATGCGTCGCCCGGGGATCTCGAACAGCCGACGACCAGTGGTCCNNAGTGGTCCCAGTCCCAGTGCGAGAGTACGACTGGCGGATCGTGCGAGAAACAGAACCGCTTCAACGCAGTCGGGAAGGTGCGCGCGTTCCAAGTGACGCCGCCACCAAAATCAAAGTACAGCAATGGTTTGCCATCGAAGCCGAACACTGCGTTACAATTCCCCTGCCCGACGTCGTAAATCGCGACGCCACAGCCCCGGTCGGTGTGGCCAACCTGGAGCGCGCGATGGATGTCGCTCGGATCCGCGAGTGAAACCGCGTCAAGTGAGGTCGCTCGACGCAGGCGTGAGAGTTGGGCCGAGTCAACGTGGCGAGCATTGCGGATGTACCGCGGCTGTCCCGCGTCGAAGAGCGACGCCGCGACAGTAACAGGGAGATCGCCGGAATCGTCGATCTCGAGTTCCAGCCAAAACTGCTCTTCCGGAGCTTCGCCCTCGGGTGGCTTCCATCCAAACTTCTCGGCATCGCCGCGGCGCCACGATAGCATCGATAGCGGCGCTTGTTCGAATGCACGCATCTCGCTCGTCTCGGCCTCGTCCCACCAATCGCCGTCAACGGCCGAGAGCAGCATCGCGTCGTTCTCAACCAACTCGACGTCTTCCTCGAGCTGCTCGAAGCGTGCGTACACTCGTTGCGGGCCGTCCAGCAGCCGCTCACCGCCTTCGACGCGGAAAAACGGGTTCACGAGCCGGTCGTGGCTGCCGGTGTGATCACGTAGACGAACTTTAGATAGAGGAAGAAAAACGCCAGCGACATCGCGAGGATGATCAACCCGATCACCGAGGATTTGATCTCAATACCCAAATAGCTGAACGTCGTCGGGTCGTCTGGGGGCGGCGCATCGGCGGGCGGGATGGGGCCGCCCGCTTCGGTAGCTTTTTTCGCGAACCAGAAGCTTTTGAGGAACTGCAACACGGAAAGACCGAGCCCGATGACGACAATACCGAGCACAACGTAAAAAAGCCGGACGCCATCGGAGATCTGATCGCGGTACTGCTCCTCTTGAATAGCCATCATCGCCTGATTGTGCGCGTAATACGCCGCCTGGTAGCTCAAGTTGACCGCACAGGTTGCCCTTGTTGCATCGTCGGCATAGCTGTTCTTGCACGCGCTGACGCTGTTGACGGGCGGCGGCGACGGGGGATTTGATATCGTGTCACCGAGGGCAGCACCTGACGCCAGAAAGATCGCCAGGGACGCGGCAGCGATTGTCAATGCGCGCATGGCGTTTGCTGCGGCAGTGGCGGCGGAGTGGGGAGACCCGGAATTCCGACGCTCGTCGCCCGATACTTAACACCAACACCGGTGAAGATCATCGGCGTGGTTGTGGGGGTTTTTGAGAGAGCAGTCGAAGGCGGTGCCGGCCTCCGGCGCGGCGGGGCAACCTGGACCGGACATTTCGTCGGCGCCGGCTGGGGCAACGATGGCGGTGGAGCAAAGGGACCCGTGGCCGTTTGCGCCGGCACAGCGCCGCCAGGCGCTGGCGGCATCGTCAGCACCGCGCAAACCAGCGCGCCCAGAAATGCGAGAGTCGTCCCGCGTATGCGCATGACCCACACCCCCTCTCATTCGATTCTAGCGCAGCAATCGCTCAGCTGCCAGATCTCTGGGCCTTATGGATCAGCGATGCTAGGCTCGAGGCTAAAGCGATGCCTCATCGCGGCGATCGTTTGGGCCACGTCCTGATCGCTATGCGCGGTCGAGACAAACATCACTTCGTTTTGACTGGGCGGCAACAGGATGCCGCGATCGAGCATCGCGTGCCAGTAGTCGGCGTACTTCTTCTTATCCGCCTCAAGCGCGTCGTCGTAGCTTTGATTCGGCGGTCCGGGACGGAATTTAAAATCGACGATCGATTCATGTTGCACGACCGCGTAGGGCAGATCGCGTTCATGGAAGAGCGCGCGTATGCCGCCGGCAAGGCGCTCGGCGCGTTCGCGCATCTGGCCATAGTACTCAGGATGTGCTTCGAGCAGATCGAGCACGCGATGCGCCATCCCGACGCAGAACGGATTGCCACCGTGCGTTCCACCGGTAAACGTGCTGCCGATCGGCGCGAGCACGTTCATCACGTCTTCTCTTCCGCCGAACGCGGCGATCGGCGCGCCGCCGCCCATGATTTTTCCGATCGCGGTCATGTCGGGCGTGACGGCCAGGCGCCCCTGCGCGCCACGCAGCCCGAAGCGCAGCCAGGTGATGACTTCGTCGAAGATCAGCAGCGCGCCGTAGCGCAGCGTTCGCTCGCGTAAACCTTCCAAGAATCCAGCGGCGGGTGTGACGTAGCCCATGTTGCCGACGATCGGTTCGACGATGATCGCGGCGAGCTCGCCCTCGGGCCCACGCAAAAACGCATCCACGCTCGCGAGATCGTTGTAGCGCGCGACAACGACGTCGCGCATCACGCCGTCGGGAATGCCGCCGGCGCTCGCATCGGACGTGTGCGCGGACGCTCCGGCGTTGAGCAAAGCGAGATCGAAGTGGCCGTGGTAGTTGCCGGCAAACTTGAGAATCAACGAGCGTTTGGTGTAGGCGCGGGCGACGCGAATGGCGCTCATCATCGCTTCCGTGCCGGTCGTCACAAAGCGCATGCGCTCCATCGACGGCAGATGGTTGCGAATCCGTTCGGCGAGACGAATTTCTTCGGGGTGCGTCGTTCCCCACACGAAGCCGTGCTGCGCGAGCTCGTCGAGTCCGGTGGTCAGCGCGGGATGCGTGTGCCCGAAGAGCAGCGGACCGTACGCCATGATGTAATCGATGTAACGCCGCCCGTCCTCATCGTAGGCGTAGGCGCCCTCGGCACGCGCCTGGACAAACATCGGACCGCCGACGCCCCAACCCGAGCGCACCGGGGAATCGCATCCTCCGGCCAGGACGGCTTGCGCGCGCCCCTTCGACAAGCGGGGCAACGAAAAGTGAGCGTTGCTCACTTTTCGTTGCCCTCCAGGGTGACAGTTTCGGCGGCTTGCTCCATGAGGGCGCCCTTCGCGGGGCGCCGGGTGCAACCATTGGCCCGCGCCCGTGGTTCTAGGGAGTGTTCCAGGTTTTCGAATTCCGTCATCGAGCTTTTTTTTCAAGTCCACGAGCGAGTCAGAACCTAAAGACAAATATAGAGATAGGAGACTCGTTCATGTACAGAGATGAAACGCTCGGTTGTGTTGATTGCGGACGTCAGTTCGCATTTACGACCGGCGAACAAGAATTCTTCGCGATGAAGGGCTTTACCAATAAGCCCAATCGCTGCCCCGAATGTCGTGCCGCGCGCAAAGCGCTGCGGCCGCAAACGGCGAGCAGCGGCTACAACCGTCGCGAGATGTTCCAGGCAACGTGCAGTCAGTGCGGGCAACGGGCGGAACTTCCGTTCCAGCCACGCAATGATCGCCCGGTTTATTGCCGGGACTGCTTTGCCTCAAAGCAAAGCTACCGCTAACGACTTCGGTCGCTCAGCATCGGAGAGGCGCACCTGCGGGGGCGCCTTTTTGTTATGAGCGAATAGGAGAGGCGTATGCCCCATGTAGAGATCGAGATCACCCCGCAGAGCAACATCAAGGAGCTGGTCAACGCGCTCCCTATCGCGGCGGACGTCCTTACCCAATTTGGGCTGGGTTGTTCCGGCTGCGGCGTGAGCAAGTCCGAGACGATCGAGCAAGGCGCAAAGGCCCACGGCTTGCGGGTTGAGCCGATCCTCGCCGCACTTTCGCAGGCGCGGCTTTCCGGCTTTGTGCCACTCATCTCCAACGAAGACCGTACCCCGGCACGGCGGGCGCCGGGCGCATTTACCGGCCGCGCGAAGATTGCGCACGTGGTTCCGATCATGTCGGGCAAGGGCGGCGTCGGCAA
>PMUE01000096.1 GCA_003167055.1 Vulcanimicrobiota bacterium
GACGTGATGCGCAGCGACGACGGCGGCGAACTGTGGCACGAGATTAGCGGCAACCTCCCGACGGATTTCGGCTTTCCGATCGACGTGCACGCCCACGAACCCGACACGATTTACGTCGTCCCGATCACCAGCGACTCATACCACTTTCCGCCCGACGGGAAGCTGCGGGTGTATCGCAGCCGCTCCGGCGGCAATGAGTGGGAACCGATGACCGAGGGCCTACCGCAGCGCAACTGCTACGTGAATGTGCTGCGCGACGCGATGGCGGTCGACACGCTCGATGCGTGCGGGATTTATTTTGGAACCACCGGTGGATCGGTGTACGTCTCGCCCGACGGCGGTGACAACTGGAACGAAATCGTGCGCGACCTTCCAGCGGTGCTGTCGGTCGAGGTGCAAACGCTCGCGTGATCCGCGTCCTGCTGCCGGCGCATCTTCGCGCCCTCGCGCGCTTCGAGGGTGAATTGCAGCTCGATGTCGACGCACCGGTCACGTCGGCCCGCGTTGTCGACGCGATCGAAGCGCGCTATCCGATGCTGCTCGGAACCATTCGCGACCGTGCGACCGGCAAGCGCCGCCCGTACGTTCGCTTCTTCGCCTGCGAACGCGACCTCTCACACGATGCCCCCGACACGCCACTCCCCGACCGCGTCACCGACGGCGCCGAACCGTTTCTGATCGTCGGCGCCATGTCGGGAGGCTAACGCGGAACGCTGGCAATCGGTGTCGACACCGTCGTCTCCATCGGGAGATACGCGACGCCCGCGCCGGCATTGGTCAGCGCACTACGAACGTCAACGCTACGCAACGATTGATCGTTAAACGTCCGGAAATAGAACTTGAGGTGCGTTAGATCTTCGGCGGCAGTCCAGAGCGTCCACTCGTCGATCGTCTTTCCGTTAACCTCAGCGCGCACGGCACCGACCGGGATGTCGAAGTTATTCAGAATGTGAAACGCCTGTTGAACCGCATCGCTTCCCGACGCGGGTTTGACGGCTGCCTCTTCGAAAGCGACGGCGCGAACGAAGCGCGATGGCGGTGTAAAATCGCCCGGCATGCCATAGAAACCCGATCCCTGGCCAAAGCCGTTGAGTGCGTATCCATCGAGCGTTATCGGGGCGCGGTTGACCGGCGAGAGGCCATTGTAGTTATTGAGATTGGTCATCTGCCAGTCGAACGTCGGCGAATTCGTGAGGACGCCGAACGGATCGTCGTAGATGACGAGCTTTCCGTCGATCGGTTCGATCACGACGGACGCGCCCGTCTTGTCAGCGATGCGAAAATGCACCGGCGGCGCCATCCCGAGCGCTGCCACCACGGTGGGCACAAGAACCACGTGGTCATACGCGGCCTTCACTTCGGCAACGCTCGCGAAATTTCCGAGTATCCACATCGAGTATTGATACCCGGCCATTGCGCGCGGCGTATTCTCAGCCGTTACGGTGGCATATCCAGCCGATCCCGGGAAGAAAAATTCTCCCACATACAGGCCCTGATCGTTGAGCCCATCGACCACGGTCGGAAGACCGAAACCGTTAGCACCGACGATGCCATATTTCGTTGTGAATGAGATTCCCGTTGCGTTGTTCGGCAGCGCGCCGGTGATCGTGGTTCCCGCGGGGAACACACCAACCTTGGATTCCAAATCGGCACCGAACTCCATCGTGCGCGCGACGACGACCGTACTATCGTTGGCGATGAGCCGAATTCCGGTACAAGCCCGGGCGGTCTGCCATCCAACAAACATGGAAATGGCTAAAACAGCAACTATTTGCAAACAGCGCTTCATGCGTTTCTCCTTCCGAGCAAACGCATAAAAGACACCGTAGCGCTCGCGCGGCAACCGGTCACGTAACATCGGGGTAGCAGAGGGGATGTTCGAGGGTCCATGACCACACTGCGGCGTTCCAGTTCCGACGAGGTTCTTGGTCGCCGCCCCGGCAAGTATACTCCGAATGCGGAGGCGCGAACGGCTTTTCTAAACTTTCGTCGCTTTTATTTTCCGCAAAGCTACCGAAGGGTAGCCTGCGTCACGCTCTGATGGAAGTGGAGGACCTCGCGTGAATTACTACGTCGATGTATGGCGCGAATATTTTGATTTTTCCGGTCGGGCACGCCGGAAAGAGTATTGGTTTTTCACCCTCTATCATACGCTCCTATTGTTCACTGGCGAATTGTTGGCTGGTTTCTTAGCTAACGAGAACTCGCCGCTCGCTATGGTATTCACAGTGATCTTCTTCCTGTACATTCTCGCTTCGATCATTCCAACTATCGCCGTCTCCGTGCGGCGTCTGCACGACATCGACAAGAGCGGGTGGTGGCTCTTCATCGGTTTGATCCCGATCGTCGGCGCGATCTGGTCGCTGATCCTCATGTGCACCGACGGAACAAGCGGGCCGAACCACTACGGTCCCGACCCCAAAGCCACCGAAGAGTATGTTGCGGTACCGCAATAAATCGGGTCGCATGATCCGTTGGTCCCGGTTTGCACAAAATGCAAAGGTCGGCTCTCCCGGCGTCACGTACACCCGGTGACGGGCTTCGCCCGTATACTTAAGGGGGTACGCAATGCCGCAACATCTATCCGGCAGCGAACGCGAGCCTCTCCCGGGCGCAACAGCGCTTCGCGACGCCGATCCTACCGAACGACTTGAAGTAACAGTTCTACTCAACCGGCCGCACGCGGACGATCTTCGTGCGCGTGCAGATAGCGCCGGTACATCGCCACACCTCACGCGCGAGGCGTTCGCCGCGAAATACTCGGCGCACGCTGCGGACATCACCGCGGTTGAAAACTTCGCCAAGCACGCCGGCCTGACGGTCGTGCAAACGGATCCCGCTGCGCGCAGAGTGATTCTTTCCGGCACGGTCGCGGCTTTCAGTAAAGCCTTTGGCGTGCATCTGCGCGTCTATTCGTACAAGGGCGGTACGTACCGCGGGCGTGAGGGCGCCATTCAATTGCCCGATAGCCTAAGCGGAAAAGTCGAGGCCGTGCTCGGGCTCGACAATCGGCCGCAGGCACAACCGCGTTTTCGAGTCTCTAGGTCGCCGCGGAGTTCGCCACTCAGCGTACCGCACGGAACGACGGCGTCGTACACGCCGTTGCAGGTCGCTGCGGCCTATTCGTTTCCAGCGCAAACGGGTGCTGGGCAATGTATCGCGCTTATCGAACTTGGGGGCGGATTTCGCCCCGACGATCTCTCGACCTATTTTTCGGGTTTGAGTGTGAATCCGATGCCGGACGTCATTGCCGTGTCGGTCGATCACGCCTCGAACGCGCCAACCGGTGATGCCAACGGGCCCGACGGCGAAGTGATGCTCGACATCGAAGTCGCGGGCTCGATCGCACCGGGCGCCAAGATCGCCGTGTACTTTACGCCCAACACCGACGCCGGGTTCCTCAACGCGGTCTCGGCGGCGATTCACGATACGACAAACAAACCGTCGGTTATCTCGATCAGTTGGGGCGGCGCGGAGTCGACCTGGACGAACCAAGCCATGACCGCGATGGACGAAGCGTTTCAAGCCGCGGCCGCGCTTGGCATCACCGTCTGCGTCGCAAGCGGCGATAGCGGTTCATCGGATGGCGTCAACGACGGAAAGCCGCACGTCGATTTTCCGGCGAGCAGTCCGCACGCGCTCGCGTGCGGCGGCACCTCGCTCAAGGCGTCCGGAACGACGATCACCGCTGAAACCGTCTGGAACGACGGCACCACCGGCGGCGAGAGCGGCGGTGGCGTGAGCGCCTTCTTCAAGGTCCCGTCCTTCCAGAGCGGTTGCACGGTAACGCCCACGAAAGGCAGTCCATCGAAACTGACGATGCGCGGCGTTCCCGACGTCGCCGGCGACGCCGATCCGAATACCGGCTATCAAGTGCGCGTCGACGGCCAGAATCAGGTGTACGGTGGAACCAGCGCGGTTGCGCCGCTGTGGGCTGCGCTCATCGCGCGCATCAATTCGGCCGGCAGCAACGCGCAGGTCGGCTACATTAATGCACGCTTGTACGCAAGCGATCCGTGCAACGATATCACCGTCGGAAACAACGGAGCCTACGAAGCCTCGAAAGGTTGGGATGCCTGTACCGGACTTGGTAGCCCGAACGGAACGAAAGTCGCCAAGACGCTCGCCGCCCAACTGGTCGGCGCTAAGTAACTCCTTGTCACCCTGAGCTTGTCGAAGGGCAGCAACGCCGAAAGCCCGGTCCTCACGGACCGGGCTTCTTCTTGCGCGTTGTCATCCCGAGCGTAGCGGGGCGTAGTCGAGGGGACTGCCGTCACGCGTCACCGTGAGGCGCGAGCCGAAGGCGCGTCAGTTTCGCTTCCACGACTTATACGCGGCAGCGAGATCTTCAACGGACGGAGGATATTAATTGTACCAGGGCTCGTTAAAGACTCGCATCACGATGGCGGCCCATTCTTCCTGAAGTGTTGCAGAGACGTCGTGAAGCTTTGCTTCCTGCGCCTTGACCCACAAGTACATCGCTCGATATGCGCTCTGCTGCGCGTTCTCGCCCGTGAACTCGGCAGCAGCCCCTATCACGCTGCCAACCCACGGCAAGCTGCTGAGTGCGGCCATAGCGACACGGGCGTACTTTGACCATTCTGCACCAGACACGCGGCTTAGCACGGCCCGCTCTTCAGCGCTCAGGGGAGCTGGCACGCTCCCGGGACGAGTCCCATCGCTAATTTCGCCTTCATCCATCGCACATTCCAATGCTCAATGAAACATGTCGTTAGTGCTGCAGCTCCTTCAGTAAATCGTCATAGGTCTGCGGATGTACGATAACGGCGACGTTCCCGACAGGCCTCTGAAGGACCAAAGTATAGCTCGGCGCGTTCATGAGATCGACCAGCTGTGAACCGTCCATTGTGCTAGCATCTTGCCCGTTGATCTGTTCGATGATGTCCTGGGCCTTTATACCCGCGTGATCAGCTGGGCCGTTCGGCACGACGCTCATTACCTGATAGCCTTCAGGCTTCTTGACAAAGAACATCATCGTATGAAGCTTTCCATCCGTCGGATCCACATTGAGTCCCGTCTTCAGTAGGCTCTGCCACATCGCAGCATATTTCGTTCGTCGCCCGTCGAAGTCAGACATCAGCTGACTCAGCAAGTCGTTAGTCATATCGACGAGTTCGCGATCGGGCGCGCGATGTGCGAAGTATCGGTTCTCGCTCTTGCTCTTTTGTTCTAGAAAAAACGGTGTCCCATAGCAGTCGACGACGAAGAGATTCACCGTGGCGGTAGCCTCACCCGAATAGCCAACAACACCTCCGAAGGCGTTGTACCTTGGACCTCCAGTGAGTGCCCAGGAATATGCGGGAAACACCAACGCATTGAGGCGTGCGTCATCGCAATAGCCCGACAGGCGCTGTGGATCGCTCGCAACAGACGGCGCAAGGGACACCGGGATGAGATAAAGTGCATTGTCCTGTTTTAGCAAGCCCTGCAGTCGATTGAGCGCCGCTGACTCGATTGCTTGATTTATCTCGTTGCCAGATTGCGCGTCCCCACTAACAGTCTCGTGCGGTATTCCATAACCGACGCGAAACGAGGATGAGGTGCCTGACGCAGCTACGCCTGAAGCGGGGGCGATGCTCGACGATTCCTCGCCCTGGTTTGACACCGCAGCGACGGTGCTCGAGCCCGTCCCGAACATAACGGACGCGATCGTCGAGGA
>PMUE01000229.1 GCA_003167055.1 Vulcanimicrobiota bacterium
CGTACGGGTTCATGCGCATATCGAGCGGCGCGCTGTCGCGAAACGAGAAGCCGCGCTCTGCATTATCTAACTGCATCGACGAAACTCCCAAATCGAAGAGCACTCCGTCGACCTGCGCCACCCCGCAGTCGCTCAACACCCGACGAAGTTCCGAGAAATTCGCATGGACGAAAGTAAAGGATGGATCCGAGATCGTTTGCGCGCGTNNCGAAAGAATCGCTTTCGTGTGCCCACCCGCACCAAAGGTTGCATCGACGTACGTCCCATCCGGCCGGATCGCCAAATAGTCGATCGCCACATCGAGCAAGACCGAGACGTGCATCATGGAGGCATCCCATCAGAAGAGCCCGAGGTCGGCCATGAACTCGGCCACCTCGCCCTCCGGCGCAGCGTGCGCGGAATATTGTTCTTTGGCCCAGATCTCGACGCGGGTGAGCGCGCCGATCGACACGACGTCGCGGTCGATGGAGGCGTAGCCGCGCTGAGCGGCCGGGATCAGCAGTCGCCCTTGCCCATCGCACGCCACTTCCTCTGTATGTGCGAAGATGTTGCGCACAAGGCGACGGAAACGCTCATCCTTGCGCGGAGCTTCCTCCAGGCGCGTGCAGAACTTGGCCCACGTAACGCTGGGGTAGAGCGCAAGGCATGGCTCAGGCTGAGCAATCGTGATGACGAAGCCCGCCCCAAGCCGTTCCCGAAAGCGCGCAGGGACGATGAGGCGCCCTTTCTCATCGAGGGCATGCTCCACCGAACCCGTAAAGCGCGGCAGCTCCGCGTGCAAGACCCCTCCCTAAAGCACCACTTACCACCACTTCCCACCACTATACCCGTATAGAGAAGCAAGGGCAAAGGCGAACAGGTGTTCGATGAAACCTGAGGAGCGTTACCGCCGAGAAAGCGTGTGAGCTGACGCTGAGCGTCGCGCAGCAAACTCGCTATAAAGCCACGCTGATGCAGCAACGACGAGTTCGTAGAGGTTGCCGCCCCAATTGCCTTCGTCGTGTGGTGCGGCAATGAGGAACGGAATCAGCGTCACGACACTAAAGACCAGGAACATTAAAGCCAGCAGTCGTGCCGCGAGAATATCACCGACGCGAATGATGATTGCGAGGCCTGCGAGCACAAAGGCCGTGCCGGTCAACATCACCCAGAAGACCTGACCCAGCGGCATCCACACCGGGACCATCGATGTGTTGCTTGGACTGTGCAGATTGAGCAGATGCTGAAGGCCGAAGGCGATCACGCACAGTCCGAACCCGACGCGAAGTGTCGGCGTCACGCGCCCGGTATAGACAATCGACGCCGCGAACACAACGAGCAGTTCGCCGCAGATGCCGGCCAACACACCGACGTACACGCCCAAAGATTGGCCGAGATATTCCGGTGCCGTCACCAGCCGCGGCAGCCAGAAGCCGGCGACGATAATATAGACGAGGGCGAGCACTGCGGCGCCGGCGCGACGAGTACGCGTGCTGAGCACGGCAGCGCCTCCGGCGATGAGCAGAATGCCGATCGCGTAAGCATAGACGTTGCTGCCTGGGATGTGCTCGCCCCAGGCCTGCAAAGGTTGGTGTTCCGGATCGAGCGCGCCCCAAACGGAGTCGACCACTCCGATGGCGGCGTTTGCTAAACCGAAAACCCAAATGCCGAGCTTCATAAGATACAACTACAATATACGCTAGCGCGCAATCGTACTCCCAGGATACTCGGATGGGGACACAGCCAAGTAAGGCGAAGGAGCCGTGCGTGGACTATATCGATAACAATCTGCTCAGCGGCGAACACGTCGTGTACCGGACCAAGCTGCACCCGATTATCTTTGCGCCCGGCACGGTCGTGGTGCTGTTGGGCATCATCATCTCGATCGCGTACTCACAAAATATTGGGCTGGTCGTCGGCGTTATCGGAGTCGTCATGGGCGCGGTCGCGCTGGTGCGCTACAATACATCGGAATTTGCCGTCACCAACCGTCGCATTATTGCGAAGTTCGGGGCACTCGGTCGCAGTTCGCTCGAATTGCAATTGAACCGGATCGAGGGCATCGACGTTCACCAGAGCTTATTCGGGCGGATCTTCGATTACGGCACGATCGGCGTTCGCGGCGTCGGCGGCACCGACGAACAGTTTCCCGAGATCGCGTCGCCGCTCGTCTTGCGCAACCACGTACAAGAACTCTTACCGGAGTAACGAGCGTTACGCCGTCTTCTCCGCGAGCCACGTGTCGGCTTCGGTGCGCCAATTCGGCGTCGCCGGGTCGATCATGCGTACGCGTTCTTTGGTGACCTTCTCGCCGACCGCTTGCGTAATGAGCCGCCGCACTTGGATGCCGACAGTGGCGCTCGACACCACGATCGCGAGACGATGCATACCCGCACCGAACAGCTTTCCGTAGCGCTCGGAGATCATCTTTTGCGCATCGGCGTCGCTCGCGACTTGCGCTTTCGAAAGGTCCATTAGCAAGCTGAATCCCGGCTTCGTGCGCGCGGCGTCCATCAGCGTCGCGTTCACCACCTTGAGTTCTTCAGGCGTCGGCCGCCCCTCAACGGTGACGGCAATGCCGTACGGGGTCGTAGCGGTTGTGTACATACACGCACCTTCCTTTGGGGGGCGCAACGGTCCCCCACCCACCCCGTGTTACACTCCCGAGAGAGGATTACGACATGACATCATCTACCGAGCGTGCAGTTCTGGCCGGCGGCTGTTTCTGGGGAGTACAGGAACTGCTACGCAGTTATCCCGGCGTCATCTCGACGCGCGTCGGCTACACCGGCGGCGAGGTGCCCAACGCGACCTATCGCAATCACGGCAACCACGCCGAAGCGATCGAGATCGAGTTCGATCCGTCGAAGATTAGCTACCGGCAGATACTCGAATTCTTCTTTCAGATCCACGACCCGACGACGCTCAATCGCCAAGGCAACGATCGCGGCGCGAGTTATCGCTCGGCGATCTTTTACACCACCGATGAGCAGCGCCGCGTGGCCGAAGAGACGATTGCCGATGTGAACGCGTCAGGCTTGTGGCCGGGTAAGGTTGTCACCGAAGTTGCGCCGGCCGGTCCGTTCTGGGAAGCCGAGCCCGAGCATCAGGATTACCTCCAGAAGTATCCGGACGGCTACACCTGCCACTTCATCCGTAAGGACTGGCGACTTCCGCAAACAACGCGCGCAACGTAGGCCACGCGCTGCGGTCTCCGGATTATTGGACCAAGTGAATGGCGCACGTGCGCTGAAGTAATCCCGATGATGTGGCGGCGTCTATCGGGTCTCCTCGTATTCGCATTTCTGACCTGCTGTGCGGGAAGCTCGTCCTCGCTTCCCTCGACGCTGGTTATCGCCCCGCCCGGCGCGAGCGCAAGTTTTACGATCTACGCATTCGGGAATGCGTCGGGGTCGTACGGCTTACCGGTCTCGCCGGCAAATGATGGCGCACAGCCCAAAGGCACCCTGACCCTGGTCACGACCGGTGCGAGTCCGATGCTCTTCGGCCGCACCGCGGCCGGCGGCAACTCGACCACCTGCGGCGCGTTCTTCGATATGAACCCNNACCACGCAAGGCGTCAATAACGACGGCGTGGCCGTGAACAACGGCGACATCGTCACCGTCACGCCGGCAACCGCGGCAGTGAACATCTTCCATCAGTTTGCCGGTCAACCGTCGGACGGCTCGCAACAGCACAGCAGTTTCTCGTTCGACGCGAACGGCAACGCGTTCGGCATGTCGGCCGACGGCGGCACCAAGGACAAAGGCTTCCTCTACTACATTCCGGCGGGAAGCAGCACGCCGATCGGCTTGCACAACTTCAAGAAGAGCGACGGCGAAGATCCGCACGGACGCATCGTACTGCTTGGCAACACGCTGTGGGGCATCACGCGCAAAGGCGGTAACAACGGTCTTGGCGTCGTCTTCTCACTCCCGTTGCCGTCGCCGCTTCCCGCAACGAGCGTGGATCTCGCGATCAATATCGTGCACCAGTTTGCCGGCAATGGCAGCGACGGTGCCTTTTCCGATCACGGCTATCTCACGCCCGTCGTGCAAGGCGGCTTGACCGAGCTCTACGGCATGACGGAGTGCGGCGGTACCGGCAACGGTGGCGATACGAGTTCGTGTAGTACGCAAGGCGGTGGTGACGGCGTCGTATTTCAAATCGATTCGGCGACCGGAAAATACAACACGTTCTACCAGTTTGCGGGCATGTCGAATGGTGACGGTGCCGACCCGTACGGTTCGCTGCTCTACGATCCGACCTCTAATCTGCTTTACGGGATGACGCGCAACGGAGGAAAAGCCGATCAGGGTACGGTGTTCGCAATCGCACCCGGCGCATTCGGCGGTCACGGAACGATCGCGTGGCGCTACAGCTTCACCGGACAAAACGGCGACGGCGCGAATCCGATCGACAACGTCATCCTCTATAACGGCGCGCTCTATGGAATGACGGAGCAAGGCGGCACGGGCAGCGGCACGGTTTTCGCAATTCCACTGCCCTAGCGGTTGATCAACGTGGCCTGTCGCTCGTTGTAGCGCGGGCCCGCGATCTTGTCCGGCGTCAGTGCCCCATCGAGCGTGCTCATGTCGTCCGCGCTCAGGTGCACTTTGGATGCGCCGAGATTCTCTTCTAAATAGCGCACGTGCTTGGTGCCTGGAATCGGGACGATGTCCGGCCCCTTGTGCAATAGCCACGACAGTGCGATCTGACCCGGCGTCGCGTTGTGACGCGACGCGATCTCGCGCACGATCGACGCCGCGCGCATATTCGCATCGAAATTCGCGCCTTGATAGCGCGGGTCGCCGCGGCGGTAGTCACCCTCGGGGTACTCTTCGGCACGTTTCACCGCGCCGGTCAAGAAGCCGCGGCCGAGCGGCGCAAACGGCACGAGGCCGATGCCGAGTTGGCGCAACAGCGGAATGATCACCGGTTCGAGATTGCGCTCCCAGAGCGAGTACTCACTCTGCAGCGCGGAGATCGGATGCGCGGCATTGGCACGGCGAATCGTGTCTTCGCCGACTTCCGACAGTCCGAGATAGAGCACTTTGCCTTCGTGCACAAGTTCGGCCATCGCACCGACCGTTTCTTCGATCGGGACCTTCGGATCCAAGCGATGCTGATAGAGCAGATCGATGCGATCGGTGTAGAGCCGGCGCAGTGATCCTTCAACCGCTTCGCGCACGTGCGCGGGCCGGCTGTCGGTTCCGTTCACCACGCCGTCGGCGTCAAAGGTGAAGCCGAACTTCGTTGCGATCACGGCTTGATCGCGCTTCCCATCAAGTGCGCGCCCGAGCAGCTCTTCATTCGTATAGGGCCCGTAGGCTTCGGCCGTATCAAAAAACGTACAACCGAGTTCGAGCGCGCGATGAATCGTTTTGATCGATTCGTTGTCGTCGCGTTCATCCGGGCCGTAGGCAAAGCTCATGCCCATGCAGCCCAGGCCGATATCGGAAACCGCGAGCCCTTCGGTGCCGAGATTACGTGTTGCTAACATGGGCCGCATAACCCCCTTAGCGATTGAGGGGTGGCACGTCGACGCGGCCAAGGGTGATATTCTTCGCCATCCGGACGTTGCACGTGTCAAATGTCCAGCACTCGCCGTTGTCGTCCAGGAAGACCGTGAACATCAGATTGTGCTCGACGCCGTAGTCGATGATAAAATGTGCAAGGCCGTTCCCTTTCGGCGTCACCATCGGCAGCGGCGGATTAAGCTGTTGTATCAAAATTGGTTCCCTCATTAAGTGTGCGTCGAAGTGTGCGTCGTCTAATACCCAGAAAAGCGGGATTCAAAGTCCCCTCTGGAAACCTGCGTCATCAATACGAAAGCGACGCTCATCGACGGCCAATCGGTGCTCGAGCTTGAAACGCTCGCGGCATGGTGGTTGCGCATGGCGCAGGCAACGACGCTCGATGAGATCGAGTCGGCCGCGCTTGCGGGCCTCGTAAGCCTGACCGGAATCGAAATCGTCTACACCTCTCGTCGCGAGGCGGGCGTTTGGACCATTACGGGCCATGTCGGCTTGACCGGCAACCCGACCGGCGTGGCGATTCCCGAAGAAATGGTTCCGTACGCTGACGTCTTGCGCGCCGGGCAAACGATTTGCTACGAAAGCCCAGGTGAGATGGGGCCGGAACTGGCCGATATTTTAGGCGCGATCGGGCTTGCATCGCTTTACGCCGTTCCCATCATGAAAGCCGATGAGTGTGTCGGCGGTTTTGCGATCGCTCGACCCGTCGCGTCAACCTTCGGCCCGCGCGATCGCGCCTTGACCGGAATGTTTGCATCGCACTTGGGTACGCTTGCGCAGAAACGCGAACTCGTGCAGTCGCTCGAAGCATTAGCTGAATCCGTGCCGGTGATCGTCTTGCGCACCGACCCCAATGGTTGGATCAACTGGTACAATCGCCGCTGGTATGAGTTTACCGGCCAGACGCTCGAGGAAGCCGCCGGTTGGGGATGGCAAACGGCGCACCATCCGGAAGATTTTCTTCGCGTCATGGAAGAATGGCCGAAAGCGCTCGCCACCGGCCAGCGTATCGAAATTGAATTTCGGCTCAAGCGCTACGATGGTCCGTATCATTGGCATCTCGCGCGTGTCGAACCGGTGCGCGACGACAAAGGCAATATCATCAGCTGGTATGGCACCGTCGTTGATATCGAAAACCAAAAGCAGGCGCTCGAGCGAACCAAACGCGCCGTTGAGGCGATGCAGCAGGCGTTTTTGCCGGCGGTTTTGCCGACACGTCCGACCTTACAAGTCGACGCGACCTATGTTTCCGCCGAGGAAGATGCGCGCGTCGGCGGCGATTGGTACGATGCCTTCGACCTTGCCGACGGCCGGCTCGGCTTCTCGATCGGCGACGTCGCCGGACACGGCTTCATGGCGTCGATGGCGGTCGGTCAGCTTCGCCAGGCGATCTTCACGTTAGCGCGTCTCATCGACGATCCCGCGCGCATTCTTGCCGAAGTGAATCGTATTCACCGCGAGCAGAATCCGGGAACCATGGTCACCGCGCTCGTCGGCTTCATCGATCGCGATGAAACGACGATGCGCTACGCAACGGCGGGGCACCCGCCTCCAATCGTCGCGTACCGTCCCGACGAACCAGCGGTGACGCTTGCCACCGACGGCCCTCCGCTTGGCGTCGTCTACGACCTCGCGCTCGAGAATCACACGATTCCGCTCGAAAAAGATATGGTCGTCGCGCTCTATACCGACGGCATCACCGAATATACACGCGACGTCCTCGCGGGCGAGGAGAAACTCCGGTCTGCCGTTGCAAAACTCGTTGGCGAAGCGTTTGTCCACCCCGCCTTATTCATCTATGATTCCGCGTTGGAAGGCCACCTCCCAATGGACGACGCGGCATTGCTCGTGTTCCATTTTTCGGAAGTGAACGCTGCGGCGCGGCACGTTCGACCCGGCATCCACAAGCAATGGCGCTTTCATGCAAGCGATGCCAAAGCGTCACACGTGGCCAGGCGCGAGGTTGGCGTCTTTTTGCGGAATATGTGTGGTGATACCGATGCGACTTTCGAAAGCGAATTGATCATCGGCGAGTTGCTTGCCAACACGGTCGAGCATGCTCCGGGTTTGGTGCATCTCATCGTTGAGTGGACGGGCGAAAATTACGTGCTCGTGGTCCGCGATAACGGCCCGGGCTTGGAGCAAGTCGCGGCCGCGCTGCCAAGCGATCCGATGAACGAGGGGAACCGCGGCTTGTTTCTCGTCGGAGCACTGTCGGCAAAGGTGGACGTCGCACCATCCCCTGCCGGTGGTGCCGAGTTACGCGTCGTCCTTCCATTGCGACCGTTATAGCAAGTTTGCTTTAACCCCCAATGGGTACGTGAGCGAGGGTGAACAGACTCCTGGACCCCTTTGCCGCGTTCGCTCGCGAAGTCAATCTCTTTTGTTCGAGCCCCGCCGCCACCGCGCTAGCGTTTCTCATCGTCTTGATTTGGGCCGTTTCCGGACCGCATTTTCGCTATTCGACCGAATGGCAACTGGTGATCACGACGGGCGCGACCGTGGTGACGTTCCTCATGGTCTTCGTCCTCAACAATGCACAGAGCCGCGATACGTCGGCGATCAACGCGAAGCTGGACGCCCTCATTTGGTCGATTGAAGCCGCGGACAATCGCATGATCGGCCTCGAGCAGCACACCGAACTCGTCGCGAAAGAGATTCGCGACGACGTTGTCGGCGAGGGTTGAAGTGATCTAACCTCGCCCGATCGAGCCGGTCTTATGGGTGCGGTTGATGATGCGAGCTGCGGTAGTCGTTGTTGAACTTCTGCGGATTGTGCTGGAAGTCGTTTTGATGCGACCGGTAGTACTGCGGGTCTTGGCGCTGATAATACGATTGCGCCGTGGAGTTGGTGACGTATTCCCGATTGCCGCCGTTGCTGTAGTAATATTGTTGGCGGCTGGAATCGTAGATAAGGGTGCCGACGATCGCGCCCACG
>PMUE01000117.1 GCA_003167055.1 Vulcanimicrobiota bacterium
AAGCCGTAGAGGTTGGCGATCGTCAAGCCTTCGAGCACGGGCTGGTTCATCAGCGCCGGAGCAAACGCGATGCCGAACGGCAGTGCGAGGTAAAAGAGCAGAAAAAAGATCGTCGAGGGGATGATAAACCGACGGCGCGCACGCAGCAGCGCCACGAACTCCGGGTCGTTCGCAAGCGCGTCCCATTCGCTCGCGGTCAAATGGTGATGCTGCATCGCCGGGGCATTCGCTGCCCGGCCGTGGGGCTACTCTTCGTCCGGCCAGCCGGCGATTTCGCCGATCGCGGCGCTCTTGGCAACACGTAGGCCAAGCGTCGCGCACTTCAGCCGCGTCGGGCTGATCCCGATGCCGACGTTCTCGAGCACGACGTCCTTCGAGAGCTTCGCGATTTCCTCGAGGCGCATGCCTTTGATTGTCTCGGTGAGCATCGAAGCCGAGGCTTGACTGATCGCGCAGCCCTTCCCCGAGAAGCGTACGTCGCGAACCACGCCGCCATCGACCTCGAACTCCATGCGAATCGTATCGCCGCAAAGGGGGTTGAGGTCCTCGGCCGAGGCCTCGGGATGATCGAGGTGGCCGAAGTTGCGCGGATTGCGATAGTGATCGAGGATAAAATCGCGGTAGAAGTCGTCCATGTCAGATCTTGAAAACGCGTGCGGCTTTCTCGATGCCCTCGGCGAGTGCGTCGATGTCGGCCTTCGAATTGTAAATGTAGAATGACGCGCGCGCGGTTGCCGGCCAGCCCATTTTTTCCATGAGCGGCATCGTGCAGTGATGGCCGGCCCGGACGCAGATGCCGTCGGTGTCGAGGATCGACGCGAGATCGTGCGCATGCACGTCGGCGAAGTTGAACGAGAGCACGCCGGAGACGAGTGCCGGATCCTTCGGCCCGTAGATCGCCAGACCGCGCGATTCGAGCGGCGCCAATCGCTCCAGCGCGTAGGCGAGCAACTCGCGCTCGTGCGCGCGCACCCAGTCCATGCCGAGCGCGGTGAGGTAGTCGACGGCGGTTGCAAGCCCGATGGCGTCGGCGATGTTGCTCGTCCCCGCTTCGAACTTCCACGGCAGCTCGTTGAACGTCGTGTGCTCGTACTCGACCTTGCGAATCATGTCGCCGCCGGCGAGGAACGGAGGCATCGCTTCGAGCAGCGCCCGCTTCCCATAGAGCGCGCCAATGCCGGTCGGCCCGAGCATCTTGTGCCCGCTGAAGGCATAAAAGTCGACATCGAGCGCCTTCACGTCAACCGGGAGATGCGGAATGCCCTGCGCCCCGTCGACCAGGATCGTTGCACCGGCACGGCGCGCGGCCGGGACGATGCGATCGAGCGGCGTGATCGTACCGAGCGTGTTGCTCACGTGCGAAATCGCGAGCAGCTTGGCGCCGTCGAGCAACCGGTCGAGCTGATCGAGTTGCAAAACCCCGCGGTCGTCGGCCGGAATGAAGCGCAGCGTTGCGCCGGTCTTCTCGGCAAGCAGCTGCCAGGGCACGAGATTGGAATGATGTTCGAGTTGCGAGGTGAGGATCACGTCGCCGGGCTTGACGTTCTGCAGGCCCCAGCTGTAGCCGACGAGGTTGATCGCTTCGGTTGCGTTACGCGTCCAAATGACTTCGCGATGATCGGCATTGATGAAGCGCGCCAACGTCACCCGCGCAGCTTCGAACGTCTCGGTCGCGCGCTCGGCGATCTCGTAGACGCCGCGATGAATGTTCGCGTTGTACTCGCTGTAGTAGGTGACCAGGGTGTCGATCACGGCTTGCGGCTTTTGTGAGGTAGCCGCCGAATCGAGATACACCAGCCGCTTGCCGCGCGACGTCGGCTTGCCCAGAATCGGAAAGTCCGCAGCGATCGCTTCGGGCGTGCGAACGGCGATCACGCCGTCACCTTCGCTTGCAAGGCCACCCGCAGCTCGTCGCGCAGCGCTTCGGTAGGAAAGCGATCGATCGCGGGTTCAAAGAATCCGAGTGCGATCATGCGTTCTGCCGCGTCGCGGTCGATGCCGCGGCTGGTCATATAAAAAATGCTGTCATCGTCGAGCGCGCCCACGGTTGCGCCGTGGTACGCCTTGACGTCGTTGGCGGCGATTTCAAGCGCCGGAACCGAGTCGATGTGCGCCGTCTTGGAAAGCAGCAGTGCGTCGTCACGCAGTGACGCGTCGCTATGCTGTGCGTGCGCGGCAATACGGATATTGCCGAGATAGCGTCCTTGGCCGCGTCCCGCTGCCGCGGTTTTGACCAAGGTCTGGGAGGTCGCATCGCCGATCCGGTGATCGATGCTGCTTACGATGTCTACGTGCTGCGAGCCGGTTGGGAAGAAGAGCGTCGCAATCTTCGCGTCCACGCCCGGTTGCACGATCGCAATCGCGAGATCGGTCACCGACAACCCGGCGCCAAGTTCGGCGCTGGCCCATGCCACGCGCGCATTGCGGCCGGGTCGCGCCGCACNNCATCGGCCGGCGCAAATTGGGCCGACGCATAGGTCACGTCGGCGCCTTCTTCGGTGACGACTTCGGCGACGCCGCACGCGAACGCATTGCTGCCCAGTTCGAGACGTTCGATGACCGTGACGCGCGCGCCGTGCTCGGCGAGAACAACCGTGTACGGAAAGATCGTTTCGCCGTCGCCCGCGCGGTAGCGCACGACGATCGGCTGGTCGATCGCGCAATCAGCCGGTACATAGATAAACGCCCCGAGCTGCGCATTGGCTAGTGTCAAGTGGGCGAACTTATGCTGCGGTTCGATCGCCTTGCGAAACGCACGAGCAAACCGCTGCGCGTGCTCCTGCGTCGCAGTCGACAGGTCGACCGCGATGGCGCGCGAC
>PMUE01000014.1 GCA_003167055.1 Vulcanimicrobiota bacterium
AGAGCGCTGGACGTACGGCGAACCGCGCACGTACTTCTATCAATTCGCGGATATGGACCCGAACCAAAACTACAACAGTATGGGGCTCGTTTCGACCGATGGTGCACCGAAGCCGCAATATGTGGCCCTTCAAAGTATGATATCCCTTCTCGCCGATCCTGGGCCGCAATTCCAACCTACGTCGCTTGTGTACTCGCTCAGTGGAAGTACGTCGAACGTTCAGCAATTGCTCCTACAGAAGCGCGACGGTTCCTACTACTTGCTGCTCTGGATCGAAGCACCCGGTTGGGACGCGACGAGTGGTTTACCGATCGCGGTTGCTCCACAAAACGTCTCCATTACCTTCGCGAAAACACCCTCGCTTGCGGTGGAATACGCATATGCGGTGAATTGGGATTTGGTGGGCACTCCGCTACCCTCAAGCACCATCATGTCGATTCCCGTGACAGACGCGATCACGTTTGTCCATCTAAAGGTTTAGTATGCTTGGGAAGGGCTCTCAGATCGTCTCCGCGCCACATTGTTGTTCGGAAAATATACCTTCATAAGATAAGACAGACCTCAGGGGACTCCGTGAGCTTGACCCGATCTGCGGGGAAATGCGCAGCGGCGCATCTCTTTCGAAGAGATTATCTCACGCGGCCTTCCGTTTCGCAAGGGGCTGCGGCAGCGTAATCGTTGCGAGTTTGTCGTAACCGTCGATCTTGCGCCAACGCTTCGAAAGGCGTTGAATGACGGCAAACAGCATCGATGTCGCGGTCTTGATCGTACGCAGGCGTCGTGCGGCATCGGTGCGCAATCGAACCGACGAGAATACGGATTCGATCGGATTGGTCGTGCGTAAGTTCTTGTGGTTGTCGGCCGGGAAGCGGTAGTAGGCGAACATTCGGTCAACGTCATCGCGCAGGCACGCCGCAGCCTTGGGATAGTTGCGTTCGAAGCGCTTGGCGAGTTGCTCGAGACTGCGTCGTGCTTCGATCTCTTTCTCGGCATACATTATTTCGCGCAGCGCGGCGCGCGCGTCGGCTTGATGCTTCTCCGGCAGCTTGTTCATGACGTTCTCGATCTTGTGCTTCCAGCAGCGTTGTTGCGCAGCAGCGGCGAACGCCTTGCCGGCTGCCGCCCACAAGCCGTGTGCGCCGTCGGCGACGAGCAACGCCGGCACGTTCAGACCGCGAGTCTTGAGGTCTTCGAAAAGCTCGAGCCAGCTCTGCTCGCTCTCGCTCAGCGACTCATCGAGCGCGAGCAGATGCTTGTCCCCATTGCGATCGGCTCCGATCACGATCAGGAACACGCGGCGCTCGTCGTCAGGACCGGTGCCCAGGTGGATCCCGTCGGCCCAGACGTAGACGATCTGGGCGTCATCGAGACGGCGCTTCTTCCAGGCCAGATACTCATCGTGAAGTCGGGTATTCACCCGAGCGATCGTGGAAGCCGACAGCGGTGCCTTGGCGCCAAGGAGGGCACGCAGCGTGGGCTCGCAATCGCGCTGCGAAAGCCCACGCAGCCACGCCTCGTTCAGGCTGCCGTCAACGGTCTCCAGGCGGCGACGAAACTTCGGCAGCACGGCCGATTCGTGCTCGACGCCGCGCACGCGAGGACGCCGCAGCGCAATGGGACCGCGGCTAGAGAAGACTTCACGTTCTCGGTCGTGCCCGTCGCGATGGGCGCGCGGCTGGCCTCGATCGCGACGCTGGTAACGCGCGCGTTCGAGCAGATCGTCGACCTCGGCTTCGAGATACGCCTGCAAAAGCTCGCCGGCTTTGGCATGGCAGAGTGCCTCAAGGTCGCGCTGGAATTTGACGCCGTCAAGCTTTGCAAGGCGACGGACTTTCGGGTATGCTGATTTCACGGTGGGGTACCTCCTCTTTCTTTGACAATCGAAGAGGTACGCCACCGCTCTGCTTTCAGCCCTCAGGGGCTAACCGAATTCCCCCGCAAATCGCGCCAAGCTCTATCCGAAGCTCGTCTACTACAAGAAGCATGACATCGGCGGCCACTTTGCCGCATGGGAACAGCCGCAACTGCTTTCCGAAGACATTCGCGGGACGTTCCGCACCGTCCGAACGGCGAGTGCGTGATGCTCTAGAGAATCCGCGCGGCAAGCAACGCGATGTCGTCGCGCAGATGACAATCGCAGAAGCGGTTCACGTCGTAGAGGATGCGGTCGACAACGCTCTCCATTGATGGAGCAGCGTGTATGGCGGCCGTTACCGAAGCAACGAGCCGATCGATGCCGAAGAATCCGCCGTCCGGCGAGCGCGCCTCCGTGACACCATCGGTCGTCGCAACGAGAATTGTTCCCGGCGGGATTTCAACGTGGCGTTGCTTGAAGAGATGGTGCTGATCGTCGAACACGCCGATTAGCGGCGCCGTCGGTTTGAGTACTTCTGCGCCGGTTTCGGGTTTCCACAAGATCACCGGCTCGTGCCCGGCGGAAGCGTAGCTCATCGCACGCCGGCCGCGGTCGAGAATGCCCAGGAAGACGCTGGCAAACGACTCTGTTCGCTCGAAGGCATTGTTCTCGATGTAGGTGCGGTCGAGCGATCGGATCACGCGTTCGGCCGAGAGACCTTCCGACGCATAACAGCGCAGCCCATATTTGACCAGCGCCGCGTGAATCGCCGCGCTCGCGCCCTTGCCGGAAATGTCGGCAATCGAAAACGCAACATTCCCGTTGTCGAAGTGATAGACGTCGACGATATCGCCGCCGATGGCGCGCTCGGCAAGCGCGTAAGCGACATGATATTCGACACCGTCGATTTCATGTTCTGACGTGGCGAAAAGGTGCCGCATGAGCACCTCAGCGGAGGCTCGATCCTCCCTCGTCAGGTTTCCGTCTGACGGCGGCTCGCGCGCCGCCAACTGTTGCGCGGGCGTCGGCTCCGGTTCCGTAACGACCGGCGCGACGTGAACCCGTTCGTCGAATGCCATCGGCTTGCCAGCTTGGCCTCTCGTCCGCGATCTCATGCCTGCCGAGCCCGTGCTCAAGGTGCCCGCTCTACAACGCTGAACATTCCCGGCTTATCTTCAGGAGGTGCCACATGAGCGACGAGCATCGTCATGACTGCGGGGGCCTTTTTGGTTGCGGCGAGGAGCAGGGCCAGGGCGTGCTCCGGCAAGACCTCGCGGAGCAGTCATATACGGCGCGCGCCGCGGACCGTCTCACACACATGGACGAGCTCGATCCAGCCACGCTCGACGGACATCTGACCGCACGCGGACGCTCACGGCGCGAACTCCTAAAATCGAGCGCGTTTATGGGAATGTTGGCGGCGATCGGACCATGGTTTGCGCGACCGGCCTTTGCGGCAACCGACGGTGGCGATGGTCCGCGACGCGTGGCGCAAGGCAACGGCCGCGTGCACGTCGTCGAAAGCACCAACGAAACGACCCACCTCGGCGTCTATGATACGACGCTGCCGCCGATCCTGAAGATCGACTCTGGCGACCTGATCAGCTATCGCAACACCTGGTCACATTTCTTAAACCAACTCGAGCCCGGTGTGCCGATCGAAAAACTCGCTGCCATCCGTGTCGCCAACCCCGGGCACGGTCCGCACTCGATCATCGGTCCGATCTGGGTCAATGACGCACAGCCGGGTGACGTGCTCGAGATCCGTTACCAACGCTTCGAGCCCGACACCTGGGGGGCCGTCTTCAATAACCCGGGCGCGCTTGGGACCGGGCTGTTGCCCACCGATTTCCCGCAAGGCCAAGTCAAATACCTGAATCTCGATTTGACGGCGATGCGCACCGAATTTCTGCCCAAAGTTCATATACCGCTCAAGCCGTTTCAGGGCACGCTTGGCGTCGCGCCGCCGGACGGCTATTTCCCGCCGCTGCGACCCGGCGTGACGAGCTCGGTCCCGCCCGGACCGCACGGCGGCAACACCGACTTGAGCGAGATGTCGGAAGGCTCGACCATGTACATCCCGGTGTGGAAGCCGGGCGCGCTGCTCTTTACCGGTGATTCGCACGCACTCCAAGGGGACGGCGAAATCAACTTGAGTGCGCTCGAAACGCGCATGAAGGAAATGCGGATTCAAGTCGTGCTGCACAAGAACAAGAACTTTGCGTGGCCGATCGCCGAAACGTCGACGCACTGGATCGTCCTCGGCTTGGACAAAGACCTCAACTTGGCGATGGCCGCAGCTGCGCGCAACGCGATCAAGTTTCTTTCGACCCGAGCCAACATGACCGAATTGGACGCGTACGCGCTGCTCAGCATTGCCGGGAACTTCCGCGTCACGCAAGTGGTCGATATCGTTCGCGGCGTCCACGCGATGATTCCAAAGAGCCTTTTTGCAGCCGACTTCCAACCGACGATCACGGTGGTGTAAATGCCGCTTACGCAACTCGATCCGGTCGCTGCACTGGTTATCATCGATCTACAAAAAGGCATCGCCGGCCTTCCCGTGCAGCCCTATTCCGCAACAGACGTAATCGCGCGCAGCGCGAAACTGGCCGGGGCGTTTCGCAAAAAGAATCTCCCGGTCGTACTGGTGAACGTCGAGGGCCGTGCGCCGGGGCGCACCGACACCAGCTTCAATTTCAGCCCGCCGCCGGATTGGGCCGAACTCGTGCCGCAGCTCGATCGTCAGCCGAGCGACTACACCGTCACCAAGCATCAAATCGGCGCCTTCTATAGCACCGCGCTCGAACGCATTCTTCGCCGCGCCGGCGTGACACAAGTCTTCCTTACCGGCATCGCGACCAGCATGGGCGTGGAAGCGTCCGCGCGCGGCGCCTACGACCACGGTTACAATGTCGTGTTCGTCGCGGATGCGATGAGCGACTTGAGCGAACAAGGCCACAAGCACGCGATCGACGTGACCTTCCCACGCATCGGCGAGGTCACAACGACGGCAGAGGCGCTCGCCAAACTCAGCTGAAAAACGCGATGAAACGGCGCGCGACTTCTTCGGGCTTCTCCTCCGGCAGGAAGTGGCCGCAGTCGAGCACGACGCCCTGCACGTCGTCTGCCCAACCGCGCCAAATCTCGAGGAAGTCCCACGGCTTTCGCAAGCGCCCTTTTCCCCAAAGCGTAAGCAGCGGTGCGGCAATCTTGCGCGTCCCCCGGTCGGCGAGATCGTCCTGCGAATCGATTGTCGCGCCGGCGCGATAGTCGGCGCAGGTCGCAGCAATCACCGCCGGATCGCGAAACGCGCGCCGATATGCTTCCATCGCTTCCGCATTGAACGCAAAGTTCGGGCCGGCCCACGCCGGCGCCATCCGGTCGAGCCAAAGGTCCGGATCGGCGGCAATCATGCGCTGCGGCAGATCCGAGTCGAGCGCCAAAAAGAACCAATGAAACGATCCCACGCCGTTCTGACGGTCGAGGCGCTCGAACGTTTCAATCGTCGGTACGATATCGAGCACCGCAACTTTGGTCACGCGTTCGGGATGATCGAGCGCCATACGATACGCGACGCGTCCGCCGCGATCGTGCCCGGCGACGGCGAATCGTTCGTACCCGAGCGACGTCATCGCGCTCACGATCGCATTCGCCATCGCGCGTTTGGTATACGGCTGCAAGGACGCATCGGCGGGAGGCTTATCGCTCGCGCCGTAGCCCGGCAGATCGAACGCAACGATCGTAAAGTGCCGCGCCAGATCCTCGACCACGGCATGCCAGCACCGATGCGTCTGGGGATAACCATGCAAAAGCACCAGCGGCGGCCCCGTCCCGCCGATGGCGGCGAACAGGTTGCCGAACGGCACGGCGATCGTGCGGCTAGCAAAACCCTCGAACAATACGCTGTGCTCCTCTACATGAGATAGTTTGCACTTATCGTGTTGCTCTGCCTTTTCACCGTCGCGAAGTTCGCCCGCACAGTTAGAGCCTCAAAATGAAACGCTCCGCCATGCGACGGAGCGTTCTGGATTTGGTGGAGCTGTCGGGGTACTGCCCCCCGAGTCCGAAAAGCCTAACCGGCGCATTCTCCAAGCTCAGCCTTGACTTTGACTTGTTCGTAAGGACGTCTCAAAGCGGGACTTACCCTACGCGGCAGATCCTTGATCTCGTACGTGCGTCGAATCACGCGCGCGTACCAGCCCGAGTTGATGACCGGAGTGCAGAGCGGTTCGGGCCGACTCTCCGCGTCCGGTAGCTAACCTAGATTAGGCAGCTAGTGCGTATTCGTTGTTGGCAGGTAATGCCGTTGCGATCGTTTTAGGAGAGCTCGCAACTCCGCTTGCTAACGCCGACCACGGATCTTCCCGTCGAGCCTAGTTCAGCCCCATGTCGGACACCCATCATAACACGGTGGCGCAAGGGCCCGGTTGCGCGTGGACGGCATTTGCTGTATTGCTAGAGCTCTTCGTTAGGGAGCTCTTACGATCTGATATCCCGACCCGTTGTGTATGATGTCCAAGCGGTCGTACTTGCGATCGGTTTTGTACGCGAAATCGTGGTGATTGAGGCTGCCTGAACAATCAGCCGTGGCCCACATCTTGACATTAATTTGGGCCAAATCGTTCGTGTGAAGAACGTGGATGTCGTAGTACGCGCCGGGCCGGACGTTCGTTGCGAAATATGGTCCCTTCCAGCCGAGAGATCTGAAGGAGTAGACCACCTCCGCGCATTGTCCCGTTTTGTTTGTCACGCCGATGCTGACCACTCTGTCGGCGGACGCCGGTTGGGTGCAACAAACGAAGGCAATCAGAACGATGGAGGCAACAAATAATGGTCTCATTATGCACCTACTATATCACGGCCGGTTACGGCCGGCGCAAGCGCGCGAGGGTGGCGTCGTCCGTGCGATCGATCGTAATCGGTGTGACGCTGGCGTAGCCGTCGCGCAGCGCCGCGAGATCGCTGCCTTCCTCGATCTTCTCCTCGTTGTGGCTGCCCCAAATCCAAACGTAGGTTTCACCGCGCGGATCAATTCGCCGATCCGTGCGGTCACGGTAGCGCTTACGCGCTTGCGCCGTCCAGAGAATGCCGCGCAGGCCTTCCGGAACCACGTTGGGCACATTGAGATTGAGCAACGTCGTCGCCGGCAACTCCAGCTCGCGTGCCCGCGCTGCCAACTCTACCGCGCACGTCGCAGCCGTTCCCCACTGTGGTTCGTCGTCGGAAACCGGCCACGCAATCGCGAGCGAGACCGCGATCGACGGCACGCCCACGAGCAGCGCTTCGTTGGCGGCGGCGATCGTCCCGGAATAGGTGATGTCGTCACCGGCATTCGCGCCGCGATTGATCCCGCTGACGACTAAGTCCGGCGGCGTTTCGAAGACTTCATACGACCCGACGACCACGCAATCGGCCGGCGTGCCGTAGCAGACGTAGGTCGGGACACTTCGGCCGCGCAGTTCGCGCAGGCGCACTGGATGGTGAATCGAGAGCGAGTGCGCGACGCCACTACGATCGCCGTCGGGCGCAACGACGACGACCTCGCCGATTTTGCGTAGCGCTTGCGCGAGCGCGCTGATACCCGGGCTCTCGACCCCGTCGTCGTTGGTGACGAGAATGCGCAGATTAGGCTTCCGAACGCGTGAGCGGCGCCGTGACGAAGATCGAAACCAACATCATCACGATCGAGCCGACCAGCGTCGACTCCCACACCGGCCATGGCACGCCGGTCGCCTTGAAGCCCGGCGAGAGCCACACCGCGAGCGCAAAGAGTGCCCAGTTGATCACGATCGAGAACAGCCCGATCGTCAGAATCGTGATCGGCAACGAGATGAGCTTGAGTATCGGTCCGATGATCGCGTTGACCAAACCGAAGATAATCGCGGCGATCAGCGCATCCACCCATGTGTTCATATGGAAGCCGGGGACGTACATCGCGATCGCCCACAGGGCAGCCGCAGTAATAAGAAAGCGAAGTAGCCAGTGCATCAGGAATCACCCTCCAAAGCGTTCTTGACTTGTGCCGCGAGCGTCGCCGTCATCCCTTTCACCGCGGCGATCTCATCCACACTTGCCCGCTTGATTGCGGCGACCGAACCGAACTCCGCCAGTAACCGCTTGCGGCGCACGGGTCCCACCCCCGCGAGCGCGTCGAGCTTCGACTGTGTCATCGCTTTGGCGCGGCGCTGGCGATGATAGGTAACGGCAAACCGATGCGCCTCATCGCGAATGCGCATGATCAGATGTAAGCCGGGCGAGTTTGGCGCCAGCACGATCGGGTCGGGATTGCCCGGCACGTAGAGCCACTCGTGCTCTTTGGCCAGACCCGCGACCGGAATACCGGTCATGTCGAATTCGTCGATCACCTCGACGACCGCGCCGAGCTGGCCTTTCCCGCCGTCGATCAGGAGCAAATCCGGCTTCTTGTTGAACTTTTCTTTCTTTGCGAGCTCCTTCTCGGTCTTGTTGAGCGTATCGTCGGTTTCGTGGCGCAAATAGCGCAGCCGGCGGCGCAACGTCTCCTGCATCATCGCGAAGTCGTTCGGGCCCTTATCGTACTGAATCTTGAACTTGCGATAGTCGCTCTTCTTGGCGCGACCCTCGACGAACACGACCATCGACGCGACCGGGTTTGTGCCTTGGATGTTCGAGATGTCGTAGCACTCGATGCGGTGCGGCGGCGCCGGCAATTCGAGCGCATCGGCCAGTTCGGTGAGCGCGCGCGCCTGCGCGCTCTCCTGCACTTCCTGGTGCACGAGAAACGCCTTGAGGTTCTGCTCGGCATTCTTGCGCACCAGGCGCAGATATTCGGCACGCTCGCCGCGTTGCGGCTGCAGGATACGCACCCGCTGCCCCTTGACTTCGGAGAGCCAGGATTCGATGACGCCGTGATCTTCGCCGGGCAGCGTCTGCACCAGTACTTCCTTGGGAATGGCCGCGGCCGCAGCCGACGACCCGCGTGCCCGCACGCGGGCCTTCTCCGGCACCGCCGGTTCCTGATCGCGCGCGACGCGCGTGTAGGCCGAAATGGCCGGCTGCTCGTATGCACTGGCGGTGCGCGCGGTGTAGAACTGCACCAGGAACTCGCTGATCAACTCTTCTTCGGGCTGATCGTGCACGCCGTCGAGAATGAAGAACTCCTGACCGATCAGCTTGCCGCCCCGAACCAAAAACACTTGCACGCAGGCTTGGCCCTGCGAGCGCGCTGCGGCGATGAGATCCATGTCGAGCCGCGACCGCCACACCACCATCTGACCTTCGGTGACGCGCCGCACGTGAACGATGCGATCGCGCAGACGCGCTGCCGCTTCGAAGTTCAAATGCTCGGCGGCGTCGCTCATCTCGTGCTGGAGTCGCGCGAGCAGCGAGTCCTGTTTGCCTTCGAGGAAGAGCACCACTTCGTCGATCATCGCATCGTATTCGGTTTCGCTTTGATAGCCGACGCATGGCGCAAGACAGCGTTTGATGTGATATTGCAGGCACGGACGTTTGCGCCGGCCGTCGATCGGCTCGCGGCAGGTACGCAGCGGAAAGACCAGCCGCACCAGGTCGATCAGTTCGCGCAGCGCCTTGGCGTTGGTGTACGGGCCGAAGTAGCGCGCGCCGTCGTCTTTGACGAAGCGGGTGAAGACCACGCGCGGGAACGGCTCGTTGGTAACCTTCAGGTACGGATAGCGTTTGTCGTCGCGCAGCCGCACGTTGAACGGCGGCTGGTGGCGCTTGATGAGGTTCGCCTCGAGGATCAGCGCCTCGATCTCGTTGGTGACGACGACCGTGCGCACGTCGACGACCCGCTCGACCATCTTCTGCGTGCGGTACGCGTGCGCGGCCGAGTCCTGGAAGTACGAACGCACGCGATTGCGCAGCGAGACGGCCTTCCCGATGTACAGGATGCGACCGTCCGCCCCGATCATCATGTAGACGCCGGGCAGATCGGGCAGCTGTGCCAGGGTGCGTTCGAGCCGGTCGGGTTCGGGGCCCATGCTACGGCACCACTAAGCGGGGAGGTCGGCCCGCGCCTTCTTCTTGCGGGCGCGCAGCGCCACGACCGCCGCCACGATCGCCACGATGACCAGCGCGACGATCGCCAGCGCGGCCTTGTGCAGCAGGGCGAGTATCGCGTCGAGGTTGCTGCCGGCGACGTTGCCGAGATACGCCAAGCCGAAGCAGAAGATGGCCGAGCCGAGCAGCGTGTAACTGAAGAAGTAGCGCTTCTGCATGCGCGAGATCCCGGCCGGCAGCGACGAGACGCCGCGCACGAACGGGACGAAGCGGCACCAGAACACCGTCGGCCGGCCGTAGCGCTCGAAGAACGCGTGAACGCGGTCCAGTTCGTGTTCGCGAAAATGGACGTACTTGCCGTACCGGTGGACGAACGGCAGGCCGCCGTAGTAGCCGATCGTGTACAAGATCGTCGCCCCGATCAGCTCGCCGAAGGTGGCCACCAGCGCAACGACGATCCAGCCCGGCAGCGGACCCACCGGCGCCAGGTGGCCTTGCGCCGCCAGGCCCCCGGCGGTCGGCACCATCACCTCGAGTGCCGCCGGCATGCCGAGATTACCGAGCATGACCACCACGAACAAGTGGGCGTAGCCGAAGTGCACGACGAGGTCGTGCAGGGTTTGAGTCAGGTGCTCCACGCACGCCTCAGGATGTCGGCGGCCAGCCCGCCGCCCTCGGCGCGAATCGCTTCGAGCAGGTCGATCGGCTCGATCTCGCGATCGCCGGCCAGCCGCACGGCGATCTCGACGAACTTGCGCACGCGCGGCGTCACCAGAATCCCCTCCCAGGTCCGGCCGTCGCCGGTGCCGAGCGCACGCTTGACCTCGGCGTGCACGCTAGCCGGTTCGACGCGGTCGGCGGCCAGCCGTGCGTCGACGGTGCCGTCATGCTCTTCCAGCAACGCGTACAGCATGTGCTCGGCT
>PMUE01000121.1 GCA_003167055.1 Vulcanimicrobiota bacterium
CCGGCGCCGAGGCGGTGGAAACAGCGATCAAACTCGCGCGCCGCTGGGGCTATCGCCGCAAAGGCATCACCCACGACGCCGCCGAGATCATCGTCTTCTCCAACAACTTCCACGGCCGTACGACCGCGATCGTGAGCGCGAGCACCAATGAATCCTATCGCACCGACTTCGGTCCGTTCATGCCGGGATTCGTTTTTGTCAACTACGGCGATGCCGACGCGCTCGAGCGCGCGATCACGCCGAATACCTGCGCGGTCTTGATCGAGCCGATTCAAGGCGAGGGCGGCGTGATCGTTCCGCCCGACGGGTTTCTCAAACGCGCGTGGGCGTTGTGCAAGGAGCACGACGTGCTCTTCGCAGCCGACGAAATTCAAACCGGCTTCGGACGGACCGGCGACCTCTTCGCCTGCGATTTCGACAACATTACGCCCGATCTGTTGATCGTCGGCAAGGCGCTCGGGGGCGGGTACTATCCGTTGTCCGCCGTGCTCGCAAGCGAATCGCTCATGTCGCTCTTTGCTCCCGGCGATCACGGCAGCACCTTCGGCGGCAATGCGCTCGCTAGCGCGGTCGGCGAAGCGGCACTCGACGTAATCGTCGAGGAGAAACTCGCCGAACGCGCACGCTACGCCGGCGCAAAGGTCATGCAGGGGCTGCGCGCGATCCATTCGCCGCTGGTCAAAGAGATTCGCGGCCGCGGCTTATTGATCGGCATCGAGCTCACGGTTCCAGCGGAGTCGCTGTCGCTCGCATTGCTCGAGCGCGGCGTCGCGGCCAAGGACACGCAAGAGTTCGTCCTGCGCATCGCACCACCGCTGATCATCAGCGAGAACGAGGTCGACTATTTGCTGCCGCGCTACCGCGACGCACTGGAGTCACTGTGAACGTTCCCGAACGCTTCAACTTCGCGCGAGACGTGATCGACAGCCTCGCAACGCAGAATCGTCGCGGTTTGTTGTTCGTCGCCACCGACGGCACGCAGCGCGACTACACCTTCGCGCAAATCGCCGACGCGTCGCAACGCTATGCGGCCGCTCTGCGCGATCAGGGAATCGAACGCGGTTCGCGGGTGATCGTAGCGCTGCCGAAAATCCCGCAGTGGCTGTTCGTGATGCTCGCGCTCGATCGACTCGGCGCGATCGCCATTCCCGGTCCCGAACAACTGCGAGCGAAGGACCTGATCTTCCGCGCCAATCATGCCGAGGCGGTCGCGATGATCGGCGACGCGCCGAACCTTGGTGAACTGCAAGCGGCGCGCACCGAAGCGAAAACCGTTCGCACCGGATTTTCGGTGCGCGGCGCTGCAGACGGTTGGCTCAATCTCGATGCGCTCGCAGCCAGCGCGCAGCCGTTCGCCGGCGTCGACACCACAGCCGATGAGTGGGCCTACATCGTCTACACTAGCGGCACGACCAAGGACCCCAAAGGCGTCGTCCACGATCGGGCTTACACCTATGCGAAACGGATGCAGGCGCAATACTGGATCGATGCGACGCCGAACGATTTAGTGTGGTGCACGGCATCGACCGGTTGGGCGAAATCGCTGTGGAACGTGCTGCTCGGTCCGTGGTCGCACGGCAGCATTATCGTCTTGCACGAGGGCGCGTTCGTGCCGACCGAGCGCATGGATCTGCTCGCGCAGCTCGAGGTGACGATTCTCTGCCAAGCGCCGACCGAGTACCGGCTCGAAGCCAAGCTGCCCGATCTCGCACATTGGAAGCTCCCGAAGTTGCGGCATTGTGTGAGCGCCGGTGAGCCGCTCAATCCCGAAGTGATCGCGCGCTGGAAAGAGGCGTTCGGTCTCGAGATACTCGACGGCTACGGACAAACTGAAAACACTTTGCTGGTTGCGAATGTGCGCGGCGGCACGGTGCGCCCGGGATCGATGGGCAAACCCACGCCCGGTCACGACGTCACCGTGATCGATGAGGACGGCAATGAGTGCAAAACGGGCGAGACCGGCGACATCGCGCTGCGCGGCACGCCGCCCTCGCTCTTCAAGGGCTATCTAAACAATCCCGAAGAGACGGCCAAGAGCTATCGCGCCGGGTACTACCTCACCGGCGACCGCGCCTATATAGATGAGGACGGTTATTTCTGGTTCGTCGGACGCTCCGACGACGTGATCAGCTCCGGCGCGTACCGCATTGGTCCGTTCGAGGTCGAGAGCGCATTGCTCGAACATCCTGCAGTTGGGGAATCGGCGGTCGTCGGCAGTCCCGACGCCGACCGCGGCAACATCGTCAAAGCGTTCGTCGTGCTCCGAGCCGGGCACGAAGGAAGCGATGCGCTAGTTCGCGAGCTGCAAGAGCACTGCAAGCGCGTCACCGCGCCATATAAATATCCGCGCGAGATCGAATTCGTCAGCGAGTTGCCGAAGACGCGCTCCGGCAAGATTCGGCGCGTCGAATTGCGCCAGCTCGAGCTCGAACGCAAGGGCGCCACGCGCGCCAGCGGCTACCTCTGATCTACTTGCATTGCGCGATGATCGGTGCGAGGGCCGGAAGAACTTGCGCTTCGTCCTGCGCCGTCTTCGCCTGACGTTTGAGGTACTCGCGGTCGAGTGGACCTGCCCACTGCGCGATCGCGGGCGTCCCGTCGGCTTGCATCAACTCAGCGCCTAAGGCACCGTTCACCGTCGGATCGACCCCGGGACCGAGCACGCCAGGCCCTTCCGCCGCTAAATACTCAAACTGGTACGTGTCGTACGAACCCGACAACACGTTCAACGACGCGTTTTCGTCGTCGTTCACCGCCTGTAGACGCAGACGCAGCGCCTCCATGCTCGCTGCGTCGGCCGCGTTCGTCGAATGAAAAAAGGAACCGGGGTCGAGCAACTGATTGACCGCGATCCAATTCTGCGCGAGATGCATGATCGTCGCGCCCGAGGTTCCCAGCGGACGCTGGCGTGCCATCACATGATCCTCGATGGCCAACCCGGCGAGCGCGGGTGCGACTTTCTGCCGCAGCGCCGTACACAGCGGGCTCGCGTACGTCGTGATGATCGTCGGCAGCGAAACGGTGCTTACCGCCGTCAGCAGGGCGAACGCCAGCGAAACGACCATGCCGCCATTTTCGTGCTCCGCCTTGAGAGCCGACTGACACCCTCAGGATTAAACGATCAGAGCAGGGCAAGCGGGCCCCTGAAATCGTTGACACCCCCCCGGGGCCCGTGCTATTCTGCGCAGGCCGAAGAAGCGCTTGGGGTACGCCCCAGGGGCTCACCGGATGCCTGCGGGCGATCCGGTTACTACTCGAGGGACCGTCGGTAGGTTCCGCGCGTGGGGTTGCTTCGGCAGCGCCATTTTTTGTCTCTCTTGAAAGGGAAAACGCCATAGCTCGACCGCTGCGAGTCAACGAGCAAATCCGTATTCGGCAGGTCCGCGTGATCGACGAAAACGGCGAACAGCTCGGCATATTGCCGACCGAGGACGCGCTCACGCGCGCTCGAGGTGCGGGCCTGGATCTGATCGAGATCTCGCCCAACGCGCAACCGCCCGTGGTCAAAATCGGTGACTACGGCCGGCTGAAATATGAGCAGTCGAAAAAGGATAAAGACGCACGCAAGAAACAGCGCAACTTCGAACTTCGTGAAGTCAAGTTGCGCCCGAAGATCGAGACCCACGATTACGAAACAAAAGCACGCATGACCGAACGTCTGCTGCTCGATGGAAGTAAGATCAAGGTAACGATCATGTTTCGCGGACGCGAAATTACGTACACGGCGTTTGGCCGGCGGTTACTCGATCGCATGGCTGAAGATATGGCGCCGCTTGCCACGGTCGAACGAGAACCGCGGCTCGAAGGTAAAAACATGTTTATGATCCTGGCGCCGCGCGTGACGCCGACCGGTCCACCCAAGTTCGCCCTGCATAAAGACAAGGAGAGCAAGGAACACAAGGACGGCGCGCACGCCAACGATCATGCCGACCAAAAGGAAGCGACGAAGGAGCCTACCAGTGCCTAAGATTCGTACCCATCGTGGTACCGCAAAGCGCGTCAAAGTGACGGCGACCGGCAAAGTGCTGCATCGCCATCAGTTCAGCGGCTGCGGCCATATCCTCAGCAAGAAGACGCGCAAACGCAAGCGCAACTTCCGCAAGGATCAACCGACGTTCAAGGGCGATTTGAAGCGCTTGGCGCCGACGATCCCGTATTTGGTGTAAGGAGGGCTCGAAAAAATGGCACGCGTAAAACGTGGCGTCGCTGGGCTCAAGCACCGCCGCAAAGTCATGAAGCTCGTCAAGGGCTTCCGCGCCGCTCGCCGTCGCAACTATCGCGTTGCGAACGAAGCGCTGCTCAAGTCGCTCGCCTATGCGTTTCGCGATCGTCGCGTTCGCAAGCGCGACTTCCGTTCGCTCTGGATTAGCCGCATCAATGCGGCCGTCCGCCGCGAAGGCATGACGTACTCCGTCTTTATGAACGGTTTGAAGAAGTCCGGCGTGACGCTCAATCGTAAGGCGATTTCGGAGCTTGCAATCAACGATACGAAAGCGTTCGGCTCACTGCTCAAGATTGCGAAGGACGCCGTCCGAAAGTAATCTGCGAATAGATCGAAGCGAAGAGCTCGGCACATGCCGAGCTCTTTTGTTTTATGCCGGGACTAGTAGAAGTACTGCTGAAACGACGCGTGCGTCGCGTCACCGCGGATAAGGTTGAGTTCGACGCCGTCGTCGACGAGGTCGACGATCGGCCCGTTTGCCGACGACGGAACGGTAATGTTCGTTACGGTGTGCGCCACCTCGTCGATACGCTGGAGATTGCCGTTTGCCAGAAGTACCCAGACGTAAGGTGCGTTGTTGCCGCCGACCATCCGCACCGGTGAACTTCCCAGCGAGAACTCCGTGATGCCGGCGGTCTGAAGACTGTAGATCCCAATCTTTTGACCGCCGCGCTCTAAGAACCACATCTGCGGCCCCTGCTGTGCCGAGTCGACGGTAGTAATGTCACCCGGGTTTGCTCCGGCCGTTGGAATCGGCAATTCGGTAAACGTGTCGGTTGACTCGTTGAAGTAGCCAAACGCGTTGGTGCCGGGATCGCTATACCATACGTAGGTATTGAATCCGAACGTGCATGCAGACGGCTGCGCGCCGGCGATGCCGACGGGATACTGGGTAAAGTTTCCACCGATGTCGGTATAGGCAAGCTTCGCGGCGGCAGACTCCATAAACCACATGTGATCGAGGCCGTCGAACGCGGTGAGGCAAGAAATCCCGGCCGCGGGCGTTGTATATTCGAAGATGGCGCCTGCACTTGGACCGGCGTAATACGCCCATCCAACCGCGCCCGCTTCGCTGAAATCGAGCTCTAACGGCGTCATCCACACGAAGACCGGAGCATTTCCGCTTGGAATCGCCAATGTCGACGGGGTTCCGCCGATCGTTCCGTAGATGAGTTGGGCTGGGCTCGCCTGCGTGATCGCATACGCGTTGTTACCGATGGCAAGATGTGAGCCCGCGAAGCTCCCAGCGAACGTCGTCTCCGAACCAAACGTGGGAGCCGGCGCAAAAGAGGCCGTCGCGATGTACGTGCCCGACGCCGCCGCCTGCAAATTCGCCTCGACTGTCGCGCTGTCGACGCCCTTCCCGTTGTACGCCAGCTTCGCAACGTCTGACGAACTCTGGAGCAGCTCGCCCGCTTGCCCATTCACGTCGATCGAAAGTGCCGGAGTGTTCGTCGAAAGCGTGATTTGCACGTTTCGGGCAAACGGACCAACGATCGTGTAGCCGTCCGCGTCTTGTACGACGGTCGTGATCGTTTCGGTGATCGCGGTACCTTGCGGCGGCGCCGGGTTGGGGAGTGACATCGTCATCAGCGCCGGAACTCCGTCGAGCGTGACGTCGACCGTGTTCGCCTATGGAGCACGACTGTTGCGTTCGCGGTTCCGGTCGATAGGACGTTCCCTTGCGTCGCGCCCGCAGCGGTCAACGGCGCGTCGTAGGTCGTGACGGTAAACGCATCAATGCCGGGGGGCGCGTCGACCTGAACCGAGCACAGCAGCGCGCCCGACGCACTCGTACAACCCGGCGACGACGGTGACGCATTCGCGTTGGTCGTAGTTTCACTCACCCCGGCCAACGTGACGGCGACCGAAAACGATTTCGTCCCAAGTGAGATGTAGTGGGGGCGCATGCCATTGGCGGGGGCAACAGTTGGAATTTTTAGCACGAACGTCACGCTGGCCATTTGTTTGCTTTGCGGAACGAGCGTTTGGGCCGGAACCGTCGGCGAGGGTCCTTGGCACGCGCATAGGGCCGCAACCGCGATGAGGAGCGCCTTCTTCACTGCGTGACCACGGTGGTCGTCGTGACGCCGACCGACAACGTTTGTGTGACGCCGCTGCCATCACGCACGACGATCGAACAGGTCCCAGCGCCGGCCGGCGTTACCGTCAATGTGCTGGTCGTTTCGCCGCCGGACGACGCCGCGCTCGAAAGCGCGCCGGTCGCGATTGCAGCTGGGCAGTTTTGGGAGATCGTAAAGCTGGTAGAGCCGCCCTCGGACACTTCTACTTGGACCGGAGCCGGCCCGGTTATCTCGATGCCGGCCGGAACAATGCTCAGCGGCGCTTGAACGACAGGCGCCCCGGTTCCGCCGCCACCGCCTCCACCGCCCCCGCACGCGACAAGCAGCAGCGTCGAGGTAAGAAATATACCCTTCACAATTTTTCGCCGATTGCGCGCGCGCGAACGTAATCCTTTCGGCATGGGTAATAAGGACTATTCCGAATGAAAAGGGGAGGGCTGCGGCGTACCCCATCGCCGATGAAGACCGGGTTAGCAACGCGGATATTTGCCGTTACGTGTCTGTCGCTTGTCCTGTGCGCCTGCGGCGGCGGCGGAGGTGGCGGCACGGTGCCGACCGGTTCGTCGGCAACGTCGACGCCATCGGGCACCAACGCGATCTTGACGATTACCGCTCCGTCGGTGGGCCAAAGTTCGCGCACCCGAAAGGCGGCCTACGTTCCAGCCACGCTGCAATCTCTGGCGGTGACCGTCAACGGCACGGCGATTACGAGTGCAATATTCGAATGTTCGGGAACCAGCGCGCGGACCTGCTCAGCCGTGTTTGCCGTGCCCGCCGGGTCCGACGCATTCGACATCGTGCTCTTCGGCAACAGTTCCAAACCGCTCGCCGAGACCTCGTTCACGCAGACAATGCCCTCCGGCGTTTCCACGGCGCTCAATCCGACCTTCGACGGAATCGTGAACAGTGCGAGCCTCACGATCTCGAATCCGTATCCGCAGCTCGGGACAGCGACAACCCTAAACGTCGGCATCCACGCGCTCGATGCCGACGGCAATTTCATCGACGGTGACCCGCTCGCGACGCCGGTTTCCATTACCCTGCAGAACGGCAACGGTCACTTTACCCTTGCGAACAACACGTTTACCAACGCGACGCAGCAGCTCGCGTTGAACTACGACGGGCACTACGTCCAAGCGGCGACGCTTGCGATTACCACGTCGAACATCACGAGCCAGAACGCGATGGTCGTTCCAAACGTCTTTCAGACATTCGGTCCGATCAGCGGATTCGTCATGAGCGTCTTTCCAGGCTCGGGCGGCGCCGTTTGGTTCGTCGATTGTCAGGCAGGAAACGGAGGACCCTGTCAACCGGGTCTGCTTTCCGGCGGGACGACGACACTATTTGCTAGCGTCCCCGATTTGGTCGACGGTGCGCTCGGGCCCGACGGAAATATGTGGTTCACCGGCGGCAGCGAGAACCCGTATATCTACAAAGTCACGACGTCCGGAGTCGAAACGCCGTACCTTACGCACGCGATCTCGGGCCCATCCGAGGCGTACGATTCATATGCCATCGTCGAAGGGCCCGATGGCAACATGTGGTTTACTGAGGGCGATCGTATCGGTGTCATCACGACGTCAGGAACCGTAACCGAATATATGCTCAACGGCTATAACCGGCCGCAAACGCTGGTTGTCGGTCCAGATGGCCGACTTTGGTTTGATAACTGGCAGAGCGTCGGCGCGATCACGACGTCTGGAACAATCACATATTATCCGCTCAAAGCCGGTGAATACTTTGCAAGTGGCGTGGCATTTGCGAGCGACGGGAATCTGCACTTTTTCGCCTCCGTTCCCGGCACAAACAGCGGAGTGGGCTTGCGCACGATGACAATGTCGGGCGTTGAGACAACCATCACGACCGGGATTCCCGGCAATAACAGCGGCAACAACTACTCGATTGTCGAGGGTCCCGATGGCAACCTTTGGGGAACGTTCACCGGGTATCCCACACTTGCGGCAAACGGAGTGACCTTAACAGCAGAACTCGCTGATGAGACCGCTGCAGGCGTCGTGCAAGAGTTTTATGTCGTGCCGAACAGCGCTGCTGCCTTTGGGTCGTACCTTACCGTCGCGCCCGACCACTCGATGTGGACCGGATGGCAGAACACGATCACGCACGTGCTCTACAACCCGTAGACGGAATCCTACACCTTCAGTAGGATCTGCTCGCCGTCGAGTAACGGAATATTTTGCGGCGCGCCTTTATACGGTGCGCCGTCAACAAAGGCGCGCACGTGTCCGGTGTACGGGCCGACGCGAGTGCTCGAGAGCGGCTGACCCCAGACCGCAAAGAAATCGGCGAGCGTAAAATTGCCGCCGGGCGCTTCGACGTGAATCATGCCGGATTCGTCGTGCGTGTGCAGCCAGTAGAGGCAAAGCACCACGCCGGCGGTCTGCACGATGCCGATGTTCGCCGGAA
>PMUE01000088.1 GCA_003167055.1 Vulcanimicrobiota bacterium
TCGCGCGGCTTCGCTCGCGCTATCTCTGCCGAGTAACCGTCAACCCTTGCGAGGTCACGTCGATTTCGTCGGGCACGTTGGTCGACGGGTCGTACCAGATCGTGAACGGCGCATCGCCCGTGAATGAAATCGCCGCGTCTTGCTCGGGAACGCCTGCCGGACGCTGCGGGTTGACGGATTGATCGGGAACGAGCGTGGCGGAGCGGCCTAGTTCCGGCACGACGACGAGAAACGGGGCGTTGTCCCACGCGCGCATCTGCGCGGGCAGCGGCAGTAGCCCCGCGAACAAGCCGAAATCCGCGACCACGAAATGTTTGCTGCTCGCGCCTAAATCAAAAGACGCGCTCTTCCCGTGGACATCGGTGACCGAGGCGGTCGTACTGTCGATGTGCGCCGAATCCTTGAGCGGCGAACCGTCTTCGACCGCGTTCATTTGATAACTCAGCGGAGCGAGATCCGCACCCAGAACCAGCGTATCGCTTGCGCTTGCCGCGGAACCGCTCAGAGCCCCCTTCACCTGCTCGTCGATGACCGTCGTGTCACCAACATTGCGCACCGTCAGCGTCGACGTACCGACACTCGCGCCGCCCATGGTCGCGGTATAGGTGTACGTTCCCGATGGAATGTGCGCCGCGGACGCGGCGGCGACCAGTCCGGCCGCGAGTAGAAATCCAAACATGGGTGTCCCCTAAACAGTCAGCGCTCGCGCGTGCTCGGGCACGAGTCGCAAAAGCGTATCGATCTCGTCGTGCGTGTTGTAGCCGTGCGGCGCGACGCGGATTCCGCTCGGCCGCCAGGTCGTAACGACGCCTTCCGATTGCAGCGCGCGTCCCAGTGCGACGGAGTCAATGCCGGGAAGCGTGAACGTGACGATCCCCGACGAGATGCCGGGACCTCGCAGCGACCGAAGGTTGGCGCCGCATGCAAGCAGCCCCTCTACAAGATGATCGGTGAGGTCGAGGACGTGGGCGCTGATCGCGTCAGTCCCGGCGGCCTCGATGACCGCGAGCGACTGATCCAGCGAAAGCGCGCCCAGAAAATTCAACGTTCCACCTTCGAATCGCGTCGCGTTTGGCGCGAGCGGCTGACCGTAGTCCAAGAAGTCCCAGATGTTTGCAACCGAGCGCCAGCCCGGTGAGCCGACGGTGAGCCGATCCAGCAATTCGCTCGCGACGTAGGCGAAGCTCACGCCCTGCAGCGCGAGCAGCCACTTCTGGCCGCCCCCGAACAGCACGTCGATGTCGAGCGCGCGCACGTTGAGCCCGAAGGCTCCGAGCGCTTGAATCGCATCGACACAAAAAAGCGCGCCGCGCTCGTGCGCGACGTGCGCAAGCCCGGCGAGATCGTGACGGTAGCCGTCTTCGAACGAAACCCACGAAACCGTCACCACGCGTGTGCGATCGGTCATCATCGTGCGCAAGACGTCCGGAGTCATGCGTTCGCGTGAGGTGTCGACGAAATCGATTTCGACACCGTAGCGTCGCAGTGCGAGCCACGGAATCGCATTCGCCGGAAACTCGTTGTTCGAAAGAATGACGCGATCGCCGGGTTGCCAATCGAGGCCCTGCGCGACCAGATTCGCACCGTCGCTGGTATTGCGCAGAAGCGCAATCTCCGCCTCGCGCGCGCCGATGAACCGGGCGAGATGATCCCGATAGGATCGCGCCCGTGCCTCGTAGCGCGCGATCCCAACGACACCTTCACATGCCTGTGCGTCGACGAACGCGGTAAGGGCATCACGCGTCTGCTGCGGCAACACACCGGTGGCCGCGTGATTGAGATAGACGTACCGTTGGATTACTGGAAACTGCGAACGAGGAAGCGGCGTGCTCACTCCGTGCCGATCATGTCCTTCGTATGCCACGCGATGTTGCCGGCACGATCGCCGACGCGCTCCAGGGACGCAAGCACGAAGAGATAGCGCGTTCCCGAACGGACTAATTCCGGATCCTGCTGCATCTCCTCTTGCAAGAGCTTGATGCTGCGTTTGTAGAGTTTGTCGACCTCATCGTCGCGATCGATCACTTCGCTGGCCAGGTTGGCGTCGCGCTCGGTGTAGGCGCGCATCGCGTCGAGCAGCATGCCGTGCGCAACGCTCGCGATCCGGTCGATCTCGACCTTGTGGGGGCGAAGCGACTGATCCGAAAGCTTGATCGCGTTCTTGGCGATATCGACCGCGTAGTCACCCACGCGTTCGAGGTCGGTCGCGATTTCAAGCATCGCCGCGATTTCGCGCAACTCACCGGCCACCGGCTGCTGGCGCCAGATCAGTTCAATGCAATGCGACTCGATACGACGCCGTAATTCATCAATCGAATCGTCACCGGCAACGACGCGTGCGCCCGCAGACGCATCGCGACGATCGAGCGATTCTACGGCAACGCGAATCGCGTCGCCGCAAAGCGCACCCAAGCGAACGACGTCCAGCCGTGTCGCTTCGAGCGCTTCGTGATAGGCGGTTCGCACCTGTACGCATCCTCCTGTGGGCACCAAAGTCTAGCGGAAGTAAGTCTACCGCGGGGCAGAGAAACCCCCTGCGCTCTTTATCAAACGATAATCT
>PMUE01000313.1 GCA_003167055.1 Vulcanimicrobiota bacterium
GGCATCAACCTCGAAGACATCAGCGCGCCGCGCTGCTTCGAAATCGAGCGGCGCCTGCAAGACCGTCTCGAGATTCCGGTCATGCACGACGATCAGCACGGGACCGCCGTCGTGATTCTCGCGGCGTTGATCAACGCCGCCGCGGTTGTCGGGAAGCGCATGGAAGACCTCACCGTCGTGGTCGCCGGCAGCGGCGCGGCCGGAACCGCGACGATGAAGATGCTGCTCGCTTCAGGCGTGCGCGACGTCATCCCGGTTGATCGCGCGGGAGCGATCAACCGCGTCGATCACTATGACAACTCGCATTGGACGTGGCTTGCCGAACACACCAATCGCGAGAATCGCCGCGGGACGCTCGGCGACGTATTACGCGGCGCCGATGTCTTCATCGGCGTGTCCGCCCCAGGGATTTTGACGCCGGAAGACATCGGGGGCATGGCGCGCGATCCGATCGTGTTCGCGATGGCCAACCCGACCCCGGAGATCATGCCCGACGTGGCCGCCCCGGTGGCGGCGGTCGTCGCCACCGGACGCTCCGATTTTCCCAACCAAGTAAACAACCTATTGGCGTTCCCGGGCATCTTCCGTGGCGCGCTGGATGTGCGGGCAAGGCGCATAACCGAGCGTATGAAAATCGCGGCGGCCTATGCGATCGCCTCGATGGTCACCGACGAAGAACGCAGTGCCGAATACATAATTCCGAGCGTTTTCGACCCCCGCGTGGTCGACGCGGTCGCAAAGGCGGTGGGCAATGCGGCGGTCGACGAAGGCGTTGCCCGGCGTACGCTGGTAAAGTCTGAGGAAGAAGAGATCGATTCTAAGGTATAGCCGGATCGGTGGATCCGAGCGTAAGGAGTGAGTAGATGGCCCTGGCCCGCATGCTGGTGATCGAGGACGACGAGGATGTTGCTCGTTTGGAGCAGACCGTGCTCGAACGCGCCGGCTACGAGGTGAAGGTAACCGCGAGCGGCGCCGAGGGTCTGGAACTCGCCGATACCTACAAGCCCGACGTCGTGGTGCTCGACGTCGGTTTGCCCGACATCTCGGGCCTCGATGTCTGTACCTCCCTCTCGAACTCGAACAACTGCTTCATTCTTATGGTGAGCGGTCATTCGCGCGAGCAAGATATCTTGCTGGGCCTCGGTCTTGGCGCCGACGATTACATCACCAAGCCCTTTTCCGGCAACGAGCTCGTGGCCCGCATCGCGTCGTTCTTACGCCGCCGCGAAAAGTTCACCACGAAGAAAGAGGGCAACAACCTTCTCGCGCTGGGTAGCGCCCAGCTCGATCGCGACTTCCACACGCTGCTCAACGACGGGACCAACGTCTCGCTGACCGCGCTCGAGTTCCGGCTGTTGTGGTTCCTCGGCGAGGCCGAAGGCCGGTTGCTGACGCGCGCACAGATTCTCGAGCACGTCTGGAACGATACCTCCGGCGTGCCTACGCGCGTGGTCGACGTGCACGTCGCGGCGCTACGCAAGAAACTGCTCGAGGTCGACGCCCCGCTCGAAATCTCGAGCGTCCGGGGTATCGGCTATCGTCTCGACAAGCGTTGATGTCCGGCTCGATCCACGAGACGGACGTCCTCTCTACGTTCAACTCGCCGATCAATTCGCGCAGGCGATAGAGTCGGGCGCGCTTGCGCCGGGCGATCGTTTACCCGCGATGCGCGACCTCGCGCGCGATTTGGCGTGCGCACTGGTAACGGTATCGCAGGCGTACGAGCTGCTGTCCGCGCGCGGGCGTGTGATCTCGCGTGTCGGGAAGGGAACCTTCGTCGCTCCGCCGCCGCAAACCGAGTCACCGTTTTCGCGCCGTTGGGAACCCGACGTTTCACGCTTTGCACGGGCACAGCGCTTGGACGGCGTGATGGAACGGCTGACGCGCGCGACCCATCCCGGCGCGATCTCGCTTGCAACCGGCCATCCGGCGCCCGAGACGTTTCCGTTACAAGATTTCGGCCGCGCTGTGCATCGTACGCTGCTCGATGATCCGCCGGAGGCAATGCAGTATCGGTCGTCGACCGGCGATACGCAGCTGTGCGAAACGCTGGCCGAACTGTTGCGCGGCCGTGGCGCGCGCGCGCAATCTAACGACATCATCGTGTGCAGCGGCGCACAGCAGGCTGCGGACTTGGTGGCAACCGTGCTGCTCGACGATCGCAGTGTGGTCGCAAGCGAAAGCCCAACCTATTCGGGGACCCTCGGTGTTTTTGATGCGCGCGGTGTGACCTACGTCGAAGTTCGCAGCGATGACGACGGGGTGCGTGTCGACGACGTCGAGCGGGTGTTTTCCGAATACCGGCCGCGGCTCTTTTATGTCAATCCGATCGCCCAAAATCCGACCGGCGCGGTGTTGCCCGCGCGCCGGGCAAAGCAGATCGTCGCGCTGGCGCGCCGCTACGACGTCATGGTGCTCGAGGATCAGACGGGCTGGCAGTTGACCTATGACGCGCCCGCACCGCAGCCGCTGGCGGCCTTCGATACCGACGGGCGGGTTATCGTAATGGAGAGCCTCTCGAAATCGATCTTTCCGGCGCTGCGGATCGGCTATCTCTATGCGCGTGGCGCGATTGCCGAAGCACTCGAGGTCGCAAAAGTGCGCGCCGATGTCTTTACTTCTACCCTGACGCAGCGAGCGCTGTGGCGGTTCATGAATTCGCCCGCGTATGCTCGTCATCTGCGCAGCTCGCGCGCGCTTTACCGCGACCGGCGTGATGCGTTTCTTGACGCGCTTGCAACGTATCTGCCGTGGTCGGCGGTCCGGCCGCCCGCCGCGGGCGTAAATGTTTGGTTGCCGCTTCCGCCGCGCATCTCGACCCAGGGAGCCTTTGACGCGTGCGCGCGCGAGGGCGTCTTGGTCATGCCGGCCGAGCCGTTTTATCCGACGCGTACCGGACCGCCGGCGCTGCGCCTTTCCTTCGGCCACATCGACGCAGCGACTGCGCGTGAGGGTGCGCGACGCATGGGAGCCGCGCTACGCGACCCAGTGGAAGCGCGCGAATTGAACGGCGTCGTACGCGAGCAGGACGAGTGAGGCGGCGAGCGCGGCCATGCCCGCAAGCGGTGCCCGTTGCAGGGCGCGTCCGTAGGCAATGAGGATCGGAATCACACCGAACGCGTAGCGATCGGCCGAGATCGGTTCGCCCGCAACGGCAAGGATCGCGAGCGCGAAAAGTGCGTAGAGTGTCATCAATAAACCGAGCGCTTTACGCTGCACAATGACGGCGACGGCACCGAGCGGGACCAGGAGCACGACCATCACGTTCTGCCGCAGTCCGTCGATCGAGGCAAGGCTCCGGAACACGCGAACCCACGCGGCCCAATCGATGCCGGCGCTGCGCCACCCGTGCTGCGCTGCAAGCGCGGCCAGCGGATCGCCGAAGCGTTGCCAGCAAAAGAGCGCGTAGACGACGATGCCCGCAAACGACAGGGCAGCGATGCCTGTTGCACGTACGCCGCGGCGCCGCACGATTGACTCGACAACCAGCGCTGCAGCAAGTGCGACGCCGGCAATGGCCGTTGCGCTCGCGGCGGCCGCCGCAAGTGCGGCGCGCAGTCTCTGCGATCGCAAGGCGCACCACAACGCAAGCGCACTCAACAACAGATAGAGACCTTCGCGATACGCGACGCTGCCGAAGAGCGAGAGCGGGCACGCGCAGGTCACAGCGACACACCAGCGCGCCGTCGCGATGTTCCAGCGTTCACGCGCCATGGCATAGATGACGATCAGCGCACCAAAGAAGGCTGCGTTGTTTACCAGAACGCCTGCCAGCGGCCAGCCGACCCCGGTCCGTAGCACAAGCGCTGCGAGAAGTGGATACAGTNNTTGCGTCGCGATATGCGCGTAACCGTAACCGTGCGCCGCGATTGAACCGTACCAAGCGCCGTCCCAATTCCCGCTGCTTGCGAGCGGATGCGGAGAGACGGCGACAAATGCCGCAACGATCAAGGCGCGGCTCGCAAGCCAAGCTGCGATGACAAAACGCATGCCACGTTCAGTCTTCGCCGGAACTGCAGGTTCCTCGGGCTCGCCGTCCGTAGCCTAAGCAAGTGAACTTCCGAGGACCCATTGCGGCGGCTTTGGCCGCCGTTTTGCTGGGTGTGGCCGTCCGTCCGGCGCCGCGCCCGGCCACCTATCCCGTCTACGCCGCCCCAGCTGGTACCCGGCCCGCCGGCGCATCGCCGCAGCGGCCCACCGACGCGATCCTCCCCGATGGCCGCATCGCCGCACCGCTCGGCGTCTCGATTTTCGTGGGCACCAATCCGTTGGGACTCGCCGTTTCTCCCGACGGACGATTTGTCGTGGTGAGCAATGCGGAACAGAACCCGGCAGCCGGTGCGCCCCCGCCGTCGTCACCAATCATCGTGGGCGGCTACAGCCTTGCCGTTGTTGACGCTTCCTCGATGCGCGTGGTGAGCGTGTATCGCGATCCGTCGCTCTCGCTCTTTACCGGTGTTGTCGCGACGAGCGATCCGGCAGCGCTATCACACACGCTGGTGCTCGCGACCGATGGTTCGCATGGTCTCGTACGGTGTTTCGATCTCGGAAGCGACGGAACGCTTGCGCCGGAACAAACGATTGCGGTTGCCGGATTTCCCAACGCGATTGCACTGGGCTCCGACGGACGCGTTGCCTATGTGACGAACAGTCTAGGAGATCGCGTAACGGCGATCGATCTGGCGACGCGACGCGTCCTTGGCAACGAGCTCACGGGAGATTTCCCGGCCGGCATCGCAACGACGGGTGACCGCCTGCTCATCGCCAACGGTGGCCTCTCGCAGTACCGTCCGCTGGCGCAGGCCGTGACGGTGCCCGTGTTTTCGCAGCCGCATGTCGATCCGTTGCAATCGTCATCGCTCTCCGTCTTTTCACTTCAACCTTCCGGCGGATTCGATGCGCAGGCCGATCCAATGAACGTGGCGATGGACCCGATTCCCGACGGGATCGAGAATGTCGGCGGCGCGCGCCCCGACGCGATTGTCGCGCGGCGCGGCGGTCGCTACGCGTACGTTACGCTCGCCAACGTCGATCGCGTTGCAGCGATCGCGCTCGAGGGTGAACCACGCGTCGTTCCGGGTTTGGACCTTCGTCTCTTCGTCACCCAGCGCTTTAACGCGCCCTACGGCACGCAGCCGAGTGCGGAAGTGCTTTCGGGCGATGACAAACGACTCTATGTCGCACTTGCGGGACTCAACGCTGTAGCCGTACTCGATGCCGGCGATCCGGCGCAACTGCATCGCCTAGGATTGATTCCCACCGCGTGGTATCCGTCCGCGCTTGCGCTTTCGCCCGACGGTCGTTACCTCTACGTGACCGCGGCCAAGGGCGTCGACGGCTGGGGTGAATTGCAGCGCGTCGACTTGCGATCGCTGCCGTTGCAAGCCGCGACACTCTCGGCGCTGCGCTACAACCGAACGCAGATTTCTCCGAAACTCAACAGCGTCGTGCCGTCCTTGCATTCAGGCAGGCGCAGCAGTGTCATCGATCACGTCGTGTATGTCGCTGTCGGCGATGAAAGCTTTGATGCGATCTTCGGGGACTTGGGCCGCGGCAACGGCGATCCGGCGTTCGTTACCGACGGCGCGGCAAACACGCCGAACCTCCATGCGCTGGCGAATGCCTACACCATCGCCGACAATTTCTACGTTGCCGACGCGAATCTCGACGCCAACGCGCAGGCGGCGCTCGGAGGCGCGCCCACGCTCTACACGCAACGCATACTGCATGTGAACACCGCGCGCACGCCGCTCGACGATCGTGGAAACGATCCCGAAGACTATCCGCGCGCCGGCTATCTCTTCAACTCGCTGGCACGCGCTGGGCTCTCGTACCGGGACTACGGCGGCTTGATGTCGCTGTCAGGTTATCGCGCGCGAGGTCGTCTCGCTGCGGCCTATACACTCGATATTCCAGCACTCGCCGCGCTCGACGGGCACGTTGATCTGGCCTATCCGGGCTGGAACCCGGCGATCGGCGACGATGTTCGCGTCGCCGAATTCACGAGCGACATGGGGCGCCTGGTCGAGAATGACCAAGAACCGGCCTTCACCTATCTCTGGCTGCCGGCAGCGGGCCCGGGCGGCATGGGCGCCGCCGACCGCGCACTCGGCAAGGCCATCGCCTTTCTGAGCGGTACCCCGCACTGGTCATCCACGGCGGTCTTCGTCGTCGGCGAGGGGGTCGCGGGGCCTCGCGACCACGTGAACGCGGCGCGAAGCTATGCGCTGGTCGTCTCGCCGGTCGTGCGTCCGGCCTATATCGGGCACGCGCACCTCTCAGTTGCGAGCGTCGTTAAGACCGAGGAGGAGCTTCTGGGCCTGCCGCCGCTCTCGCTCGCCGATCTGCTCTCAACCGATATGGCGGATTTCTTCGGGCAGGTCCCGTATCCGACGAGATACCAGGCTCTTCCCTAAGCGAAAGAACATGACGACGATCGATTTTGGTCCTCGCCTGGTGGGTACTCCCACCGGTAAGTTGCGCGCCGCGATTTTAATGAGGCCGGCTGCAACACTGGAGCATGCCAAACCGCTACCGGGTGAGCCGGGCGCGGTCTACTCACGGGCGCTCGAGCAGCACGAGATTTTGCGAAAGACGCTCGAGTATTTCGGCGTCGAGACGATCGTGCTCGAGCCGCGCGGCGAGGATCCCTATGAGACGGCCATCGGTGACGCCGCGGTCGTCTTTGAGGACGGCGCGTTCGTGATGCGGCCGAGCGCGATGTCGCGGCGCGCCGAAGCGGATCGCTTCGAAAGCGAGTGTTCGCGCTTCGACATTCCGCTCGCCGGTATGATCGCCGCGCCAGGATTGCTCGATGGCGGCGACGTGCTGCTCGTCGAGCGCACCGCATTTTTGGGCGTGAGCGCGCGAGGCAATGATCTCGGGCGCGCCGGCTTTGCCGCCGTTGCGCGCGAACACGGATTCGAGGTCGTCGAGGTTGCGCTGGCCGCGGGGACATCATCGCTGCGGTCGGTCGCGGCGGCTGTCGCGCGCGACACCGTCGTTATTGCGCCCGACAAAGCGGACGTACGCGCCTTTGCCGGCTTTCGCACGATTGAGCTCGGGCTAGGGGAAGAGCGCGCCGCCGGAGTGATTTGTTTGGGCGAGCATCACGTGATCGCCGACGCGCGTTACCGTTATGCGCTCGCGCGCCTGCGTAAGGCGGGCATCGTGGTCGAAGGCATCGATCTCTACGATTTCGAGAAGGTGGGGCTTTCCCCGTCGCTGCTTGCGCTTGCATTGAAGCGCGACTAATCCCTAATGCGCGTCGCCGTTGTCTCCGACATTCACGGAAATCTCGTCGGGCTCGATGCCTGTTTGGCCGATCTGCACGCGCAAGGCGGCGCCGATGCGATTATCGCTGCCGGCGATCTGTGCATCGACGGTCCCAAGCCGAAAAAAGTGTTGCAGCGGCTCGNNATCCGCGGCAACACCGACCGGTATCTAGCCGCACCCGGAACCGAAAAGTTCGAGACCCCTGAGCATGCGCAACTCGAGTGGACCCGGCGCGACCTGGGCGAGAAGTGGTTATCATGGCTCAACGATCTGCCCTTTGCCATTCGCATCGGTGAAGATGACAATCAGTTGCTCATCGTGCACGCCAATCCGAGCAACGACGACGAGCATCTCTGGCCGGATGCCGAAGATGCCGTTCTCGAACGGCTGATCGGCGAGGAGCATGCGACCGCGATTGCGTTCGGACACTTGCATCTGCCCTACGTGCGGATTTGGCGCGGCAAGATGCTGGTCAACGTCGCCTCCGCCGGCCTGCCCAAGGACGGCGACGCCCGCGCATGCTATGCGATTTTCACCGAGCGAGTAGGCGGCTGGGAAGTCAAACACCGCCGGGTCGAGTTCGATGTGAAGAAAGTTGCAACCCAGCTCGCTGATTGCGGGATTCCGGGGAGTGGTGAGTTGATCGCCACCCTGCGACGTCACCGCTACCGGCGCCTCAAAGGATTTGTACCGTAGCACAACCCGCGATTGTCATCGATCATCTCGTCAAGCGTTACGGGGACTTCACCGCCGTCAACGACGTTTCACTGCGCGTTGAATCCGGCGAATTCTTTGGTTTTTTGGGCCCAAACGGTGCCGGTAAGACGACGACGATCA
>PMUE01000394.1 GCA_003167055.1 Vulcanimicrobiota bacterium
GCTTTCTTACGAGTGGGGCGGTCGCGCTCGCGGTCGCCATGGGCGTCGGGCGTTTCGCCTACACGCCGCTCATTCCGATCATGGAGCGCGATGCGGGGCTCGGTGTCGCTGCAGCCGGCGCGCTTGCGACCGCGAATTTGTTCGGCTATCTCGTCGGCGCATCGCTTGCGATGCATCCGATCACGCACCGCCGGCGTCTGGCGATCACGCGTTGGAGCCTCGCGGGTGTCGTGCTAACGACGGCATTGATGGCCGGTGCGCAACCGCTGTGGTTGCCGCTGCGCTTTGTGACCGGCGTCTGTAGCGGCTTCGTCTTTGTGTTCGCGTCGAGTATCGTGCTCGAGCGCGCGGCGAAAGCGCACGCACCAACCTGGGCGCCGTTGTTCTTTACCGGCGTGGGCTTCGGGATCGCGTTCTCGGGCATTGCCGTGCCATGGCTTGCCGGATTCGGGAGCTCGCGTGATGCGTGGCTTGGCGTCGCGATCATCTCCGCGGCGGTGCTACTGATCACGGGGTGGTGGTTTGCCGACGACGGGTCGGCGAGCATTGCCGAAGCCGGCATCGACGCGACGCTGCCGCGGAACAAAAGGACCTTTGCGTGGCTCCTGGCCGTTTACACCGCGGAGGCCTTTGTCTACATCATTCCAGCGACGTTTCTGGTCGCGATCATCGCAAAGACGCCGGGTCTGTCGCACTACGCGGCGCTGTCGTGGGTATGTGTCGGTTTGGCTGCCGCCTTTGCAACGTTCGCATGGATCCCTACCGCCGCGCGCTTGGGGAAAGCGCGTGCACTTGCCCTTGCGCTCGGCATTCAAGCTGTCTGTCTGGCGGCACCGGTGTTTTCGCGAAGCGCGTGGGCGGTGATCATTGCCGCGGTCGCGCTCGGCGGAACTTTTATCGGAATCACGCTGTTTGCTGCCGGACTCGGACGCGACATCTTTCCGCATAGGACCAGCGCGGCGGTGAGTCGATTAACGGTGCTCTACAGCGTAGGTCAAATCGTCGGTCCGATCGTGGCAACGCAGTTGGCCTTGCACTTCGGTACGTACAATCCGGCGCTGCTCGCGGCAGCCGGCATCGCCGCGATTGCGACGGTCGTGACATTGGTCACGATCCGAGATCCTCAGCCGGGTGCAGCATGACGCCCAGCGACGACGCCGGCAAGCGCGCCGCCGGATATGCGGCGGTCGATCGCTACGTGCGCGACGGGACCTGCATCGGATTGGGTACCGGAACGACGGCCTTTTACGCGATCGAACGGGTTGGCCAGCGCATCGCCGCCGGGGAACAAATCGTTGCGGTCGCAACGTCGATTGGGACGGAGCGGCTGTGCAAGGAGCGTGGCGTGCCGATCGTGGGGCTCCTTGAGCGCGAGATCGAGGTGGCGATCGACGGTGCCGACGAGATCGCGCCTGATTGGGCGCTCATCAAGGGCGGGGGCGGCGCGCTGTTTCGAGAGAAGGCGGTGGCGCTCTGCGCGCGCCAGTTCGTGGTTGTCGCCACGCCCGCAAAACTCGTTCCCGTGCTGGGCGCGTTTCCACTTCCGGTTGAAATCGTGCCGTATGCGATGCCCTACGTGCTGCGCGAAATGCGGCGCGCGTACCCCGACATCGATATCATCCGTCGCGGAACCGATACGCCGTACATCACGGATAACGGAAATTATATCCTCGACTGCCATTTTGGGGCGATCGACCAGCCTGCGCTGCTCGACACGAGTTTAAAGACGATTCACGGCGTGGTTGCGAGCGGCATCTTTGTCGGGCTGGTGCACGACGTGGTCCTCGGCTAGGGCAGCGGTAAGAAGTGATCGACTTCTAGATCGTAGGTCGTGGTTGCTCCGGTTTGATCGTAGGCATTGGCGCGAATGAATATCATCGCGTTATCGGATTTACGATCCCAGCGATACGCCATGCCGACCAATTGCGCGGGATCGGTTGTTGGCGTGAACCCGCTCGGCAGTGCAGCACTCACGGCGTCGCGGAGTTGCGCCGCAGATTGCGCGGCCGGGCCGCCGATAGCGGGAGTTGCGCAGGAAACGAACCACGTCGATTCGTTGGTCGGGCTCGGATTGGACACGATGTCCTTAACGGCGCGGCAGTCGGTTAACATCTCGCCGAAGCCCATATTCAGCGCGTACCACTCAGTGTTTGTCTGTTTTCCGAGCAACGACGCAAAGTTCGAGTCGATGCCTGCAGCTGCGACGGTTAGGAAATTTCGCACAGATTTCGTGAGCTCGTCGCGATCAGCGCTTGTTAAACCGCGAGAAAAGCGTACCACATGCTCGTTACTCGCAAGAAAATGTCCCACGATGACACGAAACCCGCGCGCATTCGTGTCGGTAATCACGTAGAGAAACTGTTTCGCGCTGTCGCGCGACCAGCCGAAATAGTCACGGCCGCCGGAACTCGCGCGCTGCAGCGTCGCGCCTGGAAAGAGTGGGGGAAACGTCGCTAGGACATATGCGTCCAGTTGCTCTTTCGACCATGCCGGATTTGTATCCCAATGAAATTGCATGTTCCAGCTCTCGTCGAGCGAGGCTGTCGCAAACTTGTCGTATATCGTGCAGTCGGGGCAGCGTTTCGCAAACTCGGGCGTAGACTTATAGGTTCGCTGGTTTGGTAGAGGCGAAAACGCCGGCGAACGCAGCGTTTCAAAGTTGGTGGGCGCAGCCGCTAGCGACAGACGGGTGACGCCGACCAATTGCGCGTCATTTCCCGGCCCGGCCGCCGCTAGCGTCGTTATTAGAAGAAGATAGATCGGCCACGTGCGCATTGCTAGAACGTCACGATCACCGGAGCGGGGGTCGTGCATCGCAGCAACAGATTGCTGCAAGCGTCGGCGATGCCCGGCGCTAGGGCCGCCAAGAGAACGATGGCGAGTAGGAATCTTGACATGCTGCGCTCTTCGGCCAGCAGTGTGGAAAGCCTAGAAGGTCACGGTTGCCGGCGTCGGCGTCGTGCAGAACGAGCCGTTCTTGGCATCGAGCACGAAGCGCAAGTGGGACGTGCCGGTTCCGGCGTCGCTCGAGCGATCCGAGATGTAGGTGAACGTGAACGATTGACCGGCCTTAAGCGGCGGAACCGACTTGGAATCGAGCTTCACCGGCCCGCGGAAGACATCGGCCGCTTGCAGCGTGCTTGACGACTGGCTTGCGCCGTTGTTCGTGACCACACCATTGATCTGGTAGTGGTTGAGTTTGCCGTCGCTGGTCATATTCTTGACGGCAACGTTTCCGATCGAGAGATTGCTACAGGCGCTGGCAATGCCCGGCGTTAAGGCCGCCAAGAGAAAGATGGCAAGTGCGAATTTTGACATGATGATTGCTCCTCGTACTGACAGGCATATCATACCCGCTTGAGGAGCGACTAAGCAGGGGTCCCCATGGCCGCAGGATTANNATTCCGAGTCCGGCCTTCGCTGCTGTCGGTGCCGACGTAATAAACGATTCTAACAACTGCGCGCACATGACAGCATATATCGCCAAAGGCCACGGTTACAACATCGAGAAGTCAGGGGCTATGGCGCCAGGCCAGCAGTTCTTTTATTCCGCCCACGTTATGAGCATTGCTGGTGTGACGTTAAAGGTGCGTGCCCAGGTCTACGCCGGCAGCCAGTGCGGTGGCTCTACGATTGCTGACGTCAGCTTCGTTACCGACTTGTCGAACGACAACTCGAAGCTCATTCGCCGACCCGGCGGCGAGTTTCAAATTCTGCGACGATAAAACGCCGCCGCGCGAGCTTGGTGGGGAAAGTGGGATTTGAACCCACACGAGTTGCCCCGGCCGCTTTTGAGGCGGCTGCGTCTGCCGTTCCGCCATTTCCCCACAGGTGTCGCGCGCAGCCCGATACAGGTGACGCGCCCGGATTCGGGGTCCGCCAGCCTGCTCCTGGCCCCCTGGCTCGGTTCCTGGGAATAGGCAGTTAGGACCAACACGTGATTTCGGGGTACAATTCAACTCTCTTATGTGGCCTCGTCTACTGCTTTGCCTGCTAACAATGTGCGCCTTTGGCGTGTACTCCAGTGCGCGCGCGGCTTCGGGCGTTGCGCCCATCGTAACGCGCGCGGCGCAAATAGCCGCGGCTGAGAGTTTCGGCGTAATCGTTCACGAGCGGCACGTCACACTTACCGCAGCCGCGGGGCCGGCGCATTTCAGCCAAAGCAATGATGCGATTATGCTGATGAATGACGCGACCTACACGCACATCCATTATCTTCGAATAGAAGAGAATGGCCACGTCGTCGGGACGACCGAGATGGCCAAACGTGAAGCGGCGAATAATCACGACCTCGCGGCAGGGAAAGTCGTTTTCAACCAACCCTTCGATCAGCGCTATCTCGCCGATTATCAGTACACGATCATTCCGTGTTCATGCACGGGTGACGAGATCACGGTGCATTTTACGAGCCCCATTGCCGATGCGCAGCATGGTTCGGGGGATATGCACATCGACCAGGCTACCGGACACGTGCTCGACGTCGTATACACGCCGAACGTGTTGCCTGATCACGCCAACAGCGGGCTCGTGACTGAAACGTTTGGCCAAGCGCTCCCCGGCCTCTGGACGATCGTGCGCATCGATCGGACCTATAGCGGCCGCGTATTATTCGTCGGCGGACACGGCACGGTTACGGAAGTGCTCGATCACTTCCACCACTTCACCGACGCAGAGGCGGGTGAAGCGTACTATCGTACGGCCATGCTGCAGTAGCGCTCGGATTCGGTGTGGCAGCCCCCTGCGGCACGCCTTGTTCAGTCCCTGACCGCCAGATTTCGCCCCGCTCGTAGCGCGCAGTCCGGCCACTTCCGTTCATGTCGGGCCATGTGACGGTGAAAACGTCGGTGCCCGGCGCCAAATCGAACGTCTTCGTAAATGTCACCGGCTCATAGCCGAAATCGGGCGCCGTATAGCCGCAGGTTAGCGCCGCGCGCGTTCCCGTTTGATCGATGTGGCAGCTGTATGGCCGGTTAAACGTGCCCGCTGGTGTGGGATGGGTGTACGCAGCGATATAGTCCCGCTCCGATGCCGGCGTATCGAACATTGACTCCGTTCCGTCGCGTGCCGCACCGATCGTGTTGAAGTAATTCTTCCGGGTGCGATCGTCCTCGTAGATGAACGAGCGCGCACCGGCGTTGGCCGAAACGACGACGCGCACGATGCCGTTGTCGAGCACGTAGGTCGGCATCTCATCGTGAAAGACGTCGAGTTCGTACGCGATCGCTTCGTTTGGCAGGACCTTGCGCCAGGCAACCGGCAGCGGCGTCGCATGCGGCAGCGGTTTCATGATCGACGCCGGCGGTGGCGTAAAGCCGAGTGGAATGTCGACGGCATTTCCGGGCGCGAGATGCAGCGGCGGAATCGCAAAGCGCTGCGTACCGATGATGATGCTGGTGCGCGCGGTGTCGCGCTCGCCGAGATCTGGATTGAAGATATCGAGGATCGCGCGCGTGCCGCCGGGTGTGACCAGGAGCGCCGCATCGCGCAGGCCGCCGGTGCTCGAACGGCCTGTAACGCGCGGCGCCGGTTGATAACGCGGATCGTAGACGCGGCAGGTGAGCGCGAGGGCGCGGCACTGCTGCAGCTGCGCGATGGTTTGGTCGGCGTCGCCGCGCCACGCTATCGCGCGATCCACTTGCGGTTCCATCGTGGCGAGCAGCGCACCATAGCGCCGCACGAGTGCGCCGAACGCGGCGGTCGGCGCATAGCGCGGCGACGGATTGCCGTCGACGTGGAGCGCGGCATCCCAGCCGTAGAACCAGTTGGCCCACGGCGCTTCGTAGCCGGCGGGGTTACGCGTATCTTGCACCGGGAAGTTCACGACGCCGCGCATGCCCATCTGCAGCATCTTGTGGAGCGCAATCGTGGTATTCTCGGGTGCGGCGGGACGTGGCGTTGTCTCGTTTGCGCCTTGCAGCCAACCGGCTTGAAACTCGCTCGACATGACCGGCACGCCGGTCTGGGTTTGCAGTAAGCCGAACGAGAACGCGAGCTGTGCGATATCGTGATCGCCGATGCGATACGCATCGCTCTGATACCAATTGCCCCACGCCCAGACCGGTGTTGAGGCCGTCACCTTCATCTGATAGGTGTTAATGAAGAGCGGCACGCGCGAGCCGACCGTGTGCTGCACCTGCGCCTTCAACCAGTTGATGTAGGCATGCCAATGCGGTGCGGGATAGGTGTCGTTGTCCAGATAGGCGCCCTGGTCGTCATCAAGTGCGATCGCAATGACGTCGCGCGACCACGGCGCGATCTCGGTCAGTACGTCGTGCAGCCACTTCGACGTGTACTGTAGATGCACGGGATTGTGGAGCCACTCGTTGGCGGCGGCATCCGCGTGCGCGTTTTGCAGCGTGGCCGTCGCCGGGTAGCGTCCTTCGAGCACATCGTGCAGCGGCATGTTGTATTCGGGGCGCTCGAGGAGCCAGTCGGGATAGCCGCCGTTGCGCCACTCGTTGCGAATCACGGGCCCCGGACGCACGATGACTTTGAATCCGAGTTGGTGGATGATCGTAAGCAGCTTGGCGAGATTGCGCTGCGGGTTGGTGCGGCCGGTGAAGTCGATTGTATGCGCGTCGGGCTCGTGCCAGTTCCAAATCAGGTAGAGATCGATCGTGTTGATGCCCATCGCGCGGTATCGTTCGAGGTCGCCGCGCCACTGCGCAACCGGCGTGCGCTCGTAGAAGAAGGCGGCGCCATAGACGAAGTACGGCCGCGAGTTCACGGTAAACACCGGCGTTCCGCGGTCGTGTACGATCCCCGAGGTGTGCCAGCTTTGCCATAGGAGCGCAGCCAGTACGAGCGCGAGATGCATGCCGCAGGGAGTTGCCTTCGCGCACACAATGCCCCTTGGAGTGAGCAGAACGGGTGCAACCCCGCCGCGAGAGGCGACAATCCTTGCGTGTTGGTGCCGTCGTGCAGATTGACACGATGGGTGTGCCAGGCGTCTGGTCCGTGGCCGAGGTAAGCTCATCTCGTGAAGCGCATCGAACGCGTTCGGCTCTATCCCACGGCCCGCCAGGCGGCGACGCTGCGCTTCATGCTCGATGTGACGCGCGAGCTTTACAATGCGGCATTGCAGGAGCGCCGTGACGCTTATCGCTTGCGCGGCACTTCGGTGACCATGAAGATGCAGTGTGCCGAGCTTACGGGGTTGCGCAAGCCCCTCGGACGCATTGACGGTCGCCTTGCGGCGGTCTACCGTGAATGCGAAGACGCCGTGCTGCGCCGCCTCGATCTTGCCTTCGCCGCGTTTTTTCGGCGCTGCAAGCGAAGTCAAACGCCGGGTTTCCCGCGCTTCAAGCCCGCCGCACGCTGGAAGCAGTTGCAGTTTTCGCACGGCGATCGCGCCCTCCGCTTCGACGCGCGGCAACAGCGAGTGGTGATCCCTGGGGTAGGCGCCGTTAGGCTGCGCAAAGGACGAGCGGTTCCGGCCTTCGGCCGTGCATGGATCGTCGAGCGAAATGGTCGCTGGTACGCATGCTGCGAGAGCGAGCGCAACGTTCAACCGATGCCGGCAACAGGCCTCACGCTCGGCGTCGATCGCGGCATTCACGTCCTGGCCGCGCTCTCGGACGGCACGCTGCTGCCGAACTCGGCGATCAGCGAGAAGCGCAAGCGCGCTACAGCGCGTTTGCGGCGCGAGCTCGACTCGATGAGCGTCTATGTTGGCATCGGGCGCGGTCGGCGCTGCGTGAACAAGTGGGACTCCCGACGCATCGCTGCGGTCGAGCGGCTCGCTCGAGCCCATGAGCGCGAAGCGAACTCGCGCCGCGATTACGCGCACAAGATAGCGCGCCGGATTGTTAATGCCGCGGACGTCGTCGCGATCGAAGCGCTCAACCTACGAGGGATGACACGCAGCGCGAAAGGCAGCATCGAGTGGCCTGGCCGAAACGTCGTGGTAAAGGCTGCCTTGAACCGCCGGATGCTCGATGCAAGTTTTGGTCTACTCGAACGGATGATCAGCGAGAAAGCGGAAGAGTCTGCTCGTATGATCGTTCGAGTAGATGCACGTTTCTCATCGCAGACCTGCGCTCGATGCGGCGCTTGCGAGCGAGAAAGTCGCCGGAGAAGGCGCTTCCGTTGCGTCGCATGCGGTTTTGCCGTTCATGCGGACGTTAATGCGGCGCTGGAGATCCGGCGACGAGGCGAGTTGCGCCTCACGAGTGAGCCACATGCCGGCGAGAAGCCGGTTGCGCTGCACAGTGCCGTGTAAAGCACACACAACGAATGGCGATGGAATCGACCTACGGGACATTGCTGGGTCTGCGCGGTGCGCTGCACTTCGATCGCATCACGAGCGCGGCGCTTGCCGGTAATCCTTTGGGCGATCCCGCCGAGCGCGCCGTGATCGTCTATACCCCGCCCGGTTACGATCCGAAAGGTTCGCGCGCTTATCCGGTGCTCTACGTGCTTCACGGCTACAGCGGCGACGCACTGGCACTGGTGTCGGCGCGTCCCTGGGAACACAACGTCGTGCAGTGGGCCGATCGCCTCGTCCACGAACGGCGCATGCCGCCGGTCATCCTCGTGATCGTCGACGGGTTCACACGCTTGGGTGGCTCGCAGTACATCGATTCAATTCACAACGGTAACTATGCAACGTATACCGTGCGCGACGTGGTCGGCCATGTCGATGCGTCGTATCGCACGATCGCGCGCGAAGGCGGCCGTGCGGTGCGCGGCAAGTCCTCAGGCGGCTTCGGCTCGATGCACCTCGTGATGGAACATCCCGGCGTCTTTGCGGCGTTTGCCTCACACAGCGGCGATGCGTATTTCAACTATGCGGCGCCGCCGGCATTTCCGTCGGTCCAGCGCACGCTGGAGAAGCACGACTTTTCGATCGCTACCTTTGTCGAGGTGTTCGAGAAGAAGTTCAAGCGCACGCAGCCGGAGTTCCAAACCATGGAGATCCTCGGATACACTGCCGCGTATTCTCCCCGCTCCGCCAAGGCGTTCGATCTCGATCTGCCGTTCGATCTGCACACCGGGGCGCTGCGCGACGACGTGTTTGCGCGTTGGCTCGCGTTTGACCCGGTCGAACGTGTCGCCGGTGCGCAGCCCGCGTTGCAACGCTTGCGTCTGCGCTATCTCGACTGCGGACGCCGCGACGAATACGGGCTCGACATCGGCGCGCGGCTCGTTGCCGAGCGGATTCGCGAACTTGGGCTGGAGGTGCGCCACGAGGAGTTCGACGACGATCACCGCAACGTGGGATACCGGTACGAAATTTCTCTCCCGGCCTTAGCCGAAGTCCTCGATAGGAACGACCATTGAAGCGCGCTCTCGTGATCCTGGTTCTGGTATGTGCCGCGGTATGGGTATCGCCGGTTGCATTGCGTGCACAGCAAGCAACCCCAATGCCGACGCCGTCCGACTGGTCTGTCTACGACGATCCGGCGATGCACTTTCATGCGCCCGACGGCTTTCGTCCGATCGGACAGCGGCAAATCCCGGTTGAGAAGCTCGGGGACGATCCGTCCATTGTCGCCGCGTGGATCTTTCCGGATAAGGACCATCCGCGCCGTCTGGTCATTCAGCAAGAATATTTCGAAGGCGACTACAAGGCGTTCGATTCGCAACTCGAAAGCCAGCTGCGCGATCAGTATGACAACCCGTTCTTTAAGAACAAAGTAGATACGAAGCTGCGCAACGGCATGCCCGCCCAGTTCATGGAGATGAGCGCCGG
>PMUE01000251.1 GCA_003167055.1 Vulcanimicrobiota bacterium
GGCGCGATCTCGGCCAGCGGCACGGTGTTGTACGGCCGATGCACGAGCTCGGGATGCGTCCATCCGCCAAAGACGAGCAAATCGATATCGATCGGCCGCGCTTGCAAGCGCGCATTGGAGATGCGTCCGATCGCGAGCTCAACCTCGCGCGCAATGCGCTCGAACGCCTCGCGGCTTAGCGCGGTATCGACCTGCGCTGCGACGTTGAGAAACGCTGGGCCGCCCGCACCGCCGGCCGGCTCGCTTTCATAAAACGACGACACGCGATCGATGCGCGCATTGGCGCGTAAACGCTGCAGCGCAGCGAGAATGTTCGCTTGCCGATCGCCGAGGTTTGAGCCGATTCCGATATAGACGTGCACGCTTACCGTTCTTGTAACAGGCTTTGTACCGTCGCGCGCACTTCGTCATCTTGCGAGTCGCCGACGATGACCTTTCGTAAGCGACCGCTGCGATCGAAGAAGAGTTGCGTCGGCCAGGCATTGATGCCGTACGTATCCCAGAGCGAAAAGCCGTTATCGACGGCGACCGGCCAGACGATGCCCTGTTGGTGCAGGCTCTGCGTCACGTAAGGCCGCTCCTTCTCCGCCGGCGTCTCCGGCGTGTGAATCCCGACGATGGCCAGGCCTTTGGTGCGGTCACCGGCATAGAGCGAGCGCAGCGTGGGTATGACGTTGCGGCAATTGTAGCAATCGACGGTAAAAACGTCGACGATCACGACCTTGCCGGCCAGTTCCGCGGCAGAGGCGCGACTGCCGATCCAATCTTTGGCCGCAAGAATCGGTTGAAGTGTGGTGGTGCTCGCAAGGAGCACGAGTACAAACAGTTTGAACATATGCTAGAGTACGCCGGGACACCGGTAAACGGATGAAACATGGAGCCAGCGTGAGCGACGAGGCAATTTACCCTTATTCCATCGAGCCCAAAGAGACCCCCGCCATTTGGGGCGGCGACGCCTTGGTAAAGCACTTCGGGAAGAAGGCCGATCCGAATGAGAAGATTGGCGAATCGTGGGAGTGCTGGGACGACAATCGCGTCCTCAACGGGCCGCTGGCGGGCAAAACGATCGCCGACTTGCGGACCCAGCTAGGCGCGAAGCTGCTCGGGGACCTAGACCCTACGCAGATCTTTCCGATCCTCACCAAGATCATCGATGCGCGCGACTCGCTCTCGGTGCAAGTGCATCCCGATGACGCCTACGCGCAGCGCGTGGAGCATCAGCATAACGGCAAAACAGAATGCTGGTACATTCTTTCCGCCGAGGACGGCGCCGAACTGGTCTACGGCTGGGCGCACGACACGACGCGCGAAGAGTATGAACGGCGCGTGGCCGACGGTACGCTCGGCGACATACTGCGGCGCGTCCCAGTGAAGGCCGGCGAGACGTACTATCTTCCCGCCGGCACGCTGCACGCGATCGGTGCAGGCATCGCGCTTTTCGAAACACAACAGGCGAGCGATCTCACCTATCGCATCTTCGACTGGAACCGCGTGGGCAACGATGGTAAACCGCGCGAGCTCAACGTCAACAAGGCGGCGGACGTTCTGAACTATCATCAAGGGATGCGCAACGCGGTCGAAACGATCCCGTATCACTATGAAGGCGTGGATCGCGTCGCGCTCGTGGCCAGCAAGAACTTCAACGTCGAGCGCGTGACCGCGACCGACGAAGCCGCATCGCTCGAGACCGAAGGACGTCCCGCGATCGTGATGACGCTCGAACATCCGATGACGGTGCGCGCCGGTGACGTTGCGCTGACGCTCGAACGCTACCAAACGGCGCTCGTGCCCGCCGCGGTGCAATGGTACACCGTTTCGGCGACCGGCAGCACTACGTCGCCGTTTATGCTGGTCGCGCCCCCGAAGAGCACCGAAACGATGACGGTGCGTCTGCTCGCTGCCGGCATCGCGCAAGATCGCATCGAACATTTTATGGCGCAATTCACATGATGACGATCGGCGGCGAGCGCGTGGATGCGTTGGCCGAGCGCTTCGGCACGCCGCTGCTCGCGATCGATCTGCACGTGCTCGATAGGGCGCTAGACGGAATGCTCGCGGCGGCGTCCCCCCACAACATCGCGGTCTCGTATGCGTCGAAGGCGCTCTTACTCCCAGGGCTGGTTCGTCATTTGTACCCGCGCCCGATTGGCCTTGACCTCGCTTCCATCGGCGAACTCGCGGTTGCGGAACGCGGTGGCTTCGAAGCGTCGCGCTTGACGCTGCACGGCGCCGGCAAGACGCCCGAAGAACACGAGGCCGTGCTCGACGGGCGCGTCGGCCGAATTGTGATCGACGGCATGGACGAGTTGCGCCGCTTTGTCGATCGTGCGAACGGCCGGCGCGCCGACGTGCTACTACGCTTCAACACCGGGATCGAGGCGCACACCCACGACTTTATTCGGACCGCCGGCAACCGCAGCAAGTTTGGCTTCGCGCCAAGCGAAGCCGACGAAGCCTTAGCGCTGTTGCGCGAGCAGCCGTCGCTGCGCGTGCGCGGGGCGCATGGACACATTGGCTCGCAAACCTACGACGCGATGCCGTTCGTCGAAAACGCGCGGCGACTGCTCGAACTGCTCGCGCGCATGCGCGCTGCGGGATTCGATACGGCCGATACGATTATCGTTGGCGGCGGGTTTGGCGTGCAGATGCACCCCGATGCCAAAGATGAAACGATCGATATTGCCGGCACGCTCGACGCGGTGGGGCGCATCGTGCCGCCGGGCGTGCACGTGGAGATCGAGCCCGGCCGCGCGTTAATAGGAGCAGCGGGCACATCGATCTATCGGGTGATGGCGGTCAAGCGCTTCGAGGGGCGACGATTTGTCATCGTCGACGGCAGCATGGCGGACAATCCGCGTCCCGCGATATACGGCGCCTATCATCATTTCGAATCCGCCGAGCCGCGCACGGCGCTCGCGCCGGCAATCGTCTGTGGCCGTTCGTGCGAAGCCGACGAGTTGGGCGAAGCGATGCTCCCGGAAGATCTGCGCGCGGGCGACTTCGTCGCGGTGCGCACGACCGGCGCCTACACCTATAGCATGTCGAGTAACTATAATTGGTTTCCGCGACCGCCGGTCATTGCCGTCGGCGCCGG
>PMUE01000059.1 GCA_003167055.1 Vulcanimicrobiota bacterium
CGGTCATTGCCGTCGGCGCCGGTGAGCCGCAACCGTGGGCTGAACGCGGAGCTTAAAGGAGACTTTCCGAGGGCCTCAACGATCGCGGCTTGGAGCGCTGGTCCCGTTGGCGCGTGCCACGTCGTACCGTCAGCGTAATCGACCACATTAATCCAGCCCACAAGCCACAACCCCTTCGCGCCATTAGCATATGCATGGTCCCGGCATACACTTCGGCGAGCGCCCGGCTCCGCACGACTCCAAATATCGAATGGCATGATCGGACGTTTGATACTCCCGTTGAGATCGACTGGAGCAAAAGCGATCTGAACATGGGTCGCCGCGAACATGCCGCCATTGATAAAGGTTAGGCAGTCGTTGAAATACATTGGGCCTTGCTGAACGCGACCATTTAAGAACGTCGGATCGCTCGCCCATGGAGAGGTCACGTCCAAAACTCGAATCCGCGATTCGGGTAGCTGGACCGGAACGCCCTGCTCCCACCGGTTGTCGTCAGCCAAGCATGCCGAAGGCATCCATCTGAAAAGAACTGTAAAGATAAGTCCGAATCGCAAGATTGCCGCGAGCATCTTTAGCTATGGAAACCCACCAAGAGTATGCACCCTGTTGCGCGATTTACGACTGCATAGACAAGCGGACCGAGTGACGAGAATCGGTGCGAGCGAGGGGTCTGTGGTGGAAAATCCGAGCTCGCAAAATGAATCGAGCCTATCGAGACCGTTTTACCGTTGATCATAACGCGCTTGGGTTTTGTCGAATATGCATAGAGATCCTCATCGATTTGAAATCGCGCTCCGGCAGAATTAACCGAAAGCTCCAGGCTTGTGGGAAGCGCGTCCCACGCTGAGGCGCTCGGTGCCACAGTGGTGTCGAAGCCACTGAGCGAGTCAGGGCGGAGCACTGCGTTCACCTTACGATCGAATGAGATCGCATCGATAAGAGTCCTGGCCTCGTGAAACTCGGCTGTCACAATGTCCCAGCGGCCGTCGCTCAAGATATTCCGAAGATCGTCTTCATGGCCCGAAGTTGACCAAAAGAGGAGCAGGGCGTTGCCGTTGTTAGAATCAAGTCGTAGTCCCGAGACCGCACCGTCATTGAAAAACGGGAGCTCTTCATATTCCGACAGAGGGCCCATCGAGAAGGTCAGGTCACCCCGAAGAGAGAGCACCACGCTCAGGTCGTAGTCGCCTTCGGGGCTCCAGCTCGTCGACGCGCACAGCACCTGATGCGCCTCATTAGCGTCCTTCTGAGTGAAACTGGTCGTAGCTCGATTGGCCCCAACGCTGGCCGAGAAAACTATACCCTTGGTAACCTCATCCAGAAGTGTTGCGACTACCGAATCGCGCCGCTCACGCGAGTCGCCGAATTGATCTAGATACCAAGTCGAGAATGGTGTAGCTACGATATCCCGATCGAATGTTTGCTTCCCAGTCACTGAGAGCTGATCGAACCCAAGACTGTTTATTTTGCGGGCAAGCGCGCGTACTTCCGCCGTAGCGGCGTTCGTCTTTGCGTCCGATGTACAGGCCGATGACGTGACCGGCCAAATCGCGGAAACCGCGAGCAATACGGCAGCAAGCGAAATCTTACGCGTAGTACTCATTCGACTGATAGCTCGGAGAAAGATAGGTATCCGACGGCGGCGCCGAGCCTGGGTTCGCAGCACTGTCCCAGGCAAGCGGAATCGCTTGGCCTCCGGCAACCGCGTTTGCGTAGTTGGCCTCGAACTGGTTGAGCGCTGCGTCAATCCGTGCGTATTGGTAGACCTGCCCATTCAGTCCAGGAACGCCGACGATCTGCTGATTGTTACAATCCTCCCCGGTTCTCTCGGTGCCGATTGCTGGGATGCCTGCTCCCGTTGAGCCTATATAACACCACGCGGCCAATCCTCGAAGCGCCCGATAACGGCGGGAGCGATCGCAACGAAATTGGTGTACTCGAAGTACTCTTCGTACCGCAAGTAGTCGAGCGTGTACAGCCCGTCGCGTTTGAGTGGTACTGGCGACTGAGCAACTGATGGCAGAGCACTCCCCGCGATTTGTGTAAGAGCGACGAGAGCAATAGTGGCTGCTCGACCTAATCGGAGCACAGCATACCGTGCCCAGGCTGCCAGTTCGGATCAGGAACAAAGCGTGATCCGTCCACAACTAGCGGAATCCTGACCAAGAGCGTTTTATCGACATCGTCGAGCGTCAGGTATTGCTCAGGCAACGACGTAAGGTTCCATGAGGAAGCCGGCCCTAGCGTGGGTAAATATTTTGCATTTAAATTCCCCTCGAATCTTACTTTAAACAACACGAAGGGGGGATCAATGTCACTTTTTACATCTTGCGAATCGCGCACATAGACAAAACGCCCGACTGGGATTCTCAGAATACCGAAGGCGGAATCCCAACCACGCACGGCGGCAATCCTGAGTCCCTTTTCGGTCAGCTCTAGTCGAAGCTGCTTCCCATGGCAGTTACTCGACTCGCCTACTTCCTGCAGCACGCCGACGCCCTCAAGCAGCGTGATACCCGAATCTGGCCGGGCACCCGTAAGGACCACCCGGTAGTACGGCGCGTCGCGGCCAAGGACGTCGACGATTAAGCCAGGGTCGATCTGTTGCGTGTGACCCGGTTGTGCCTGTGCGAGTGCAAGATGTCCGACCAGCAGAACGGCGATTGCTCCGATAAACGGGGCCGCGCGCACAAAGGTCAGGGCCTTATGCATAATATTGAACTTGGGATTGGTTAGGAGGTTGAAGCATAGGTGTCAGACGGGGGTGGCGAACCGGGCGAAGCCGCTGAATCCCACGCCAGCGGGATGGTTTGTCCTGCTGCCGCGGCGGCGGCATACGCAGTCTGAAATTCACTCAGTTCTGCGTCGAGTTGCGTGTACTGATAAACCTGACCATTTACACCGGGAACGCCGACGATCTGCTGATNNCCTGCTCCCGTTGAGCCTATATCACACCGCGCAGCCGATCCTCGAAGCGTCCGATAACGGCGGGAGCGATCGCAACGAAATTGGTGTACTCGAAGTACTCTTCGTACCGCAAGTAGTCGAGCGTGTACAGCCCGTCGCGTTTGAGCACGAAGACGCGGTAGCCATTCGATTCGAGCAGGGTGTACGCGGCCCGCAGCGTGTCACCGGCAAGCTGCCATGCCCGATTGTATTCGAACTGCAGCGCGCCGATTGCGTGCGACGCGATTGCGCTGCTCGCACCGCGCAGCACTTGCAAGTCGTAGCCCTCGGCGTCGATTTTCAGCAGATCGACGCGGTCCCATCCCACCTCGCGCAGCGCCACATCAAGTGTTGTCACGGAGACCGGGCGCGGGCTGCCCCGCGTGTGCATGAAATCGGGAACCAGCGTACTCCCGCGGCCCGCATCGGGCTGCTCGAAAAATGCCTGCGATCCGGATTGGCTGCCCAATGCGACATTGAAGGGCGTGACGCGAGGTTCGCCGCGGAATCGGCCTTCGAGCGCCTCGAATGCACTGCGTGACGGTTCGAAGGCGAGCGCTGCAAACATACGGTTGTGCATGTTCTCGACGACCATACCAAGCCAATCGCCGACGTTCGTGCCGACGTCCACGAAGCGATCGCCGTAGCGCGCGACCCGCTCGACGAGCCAACGTTCACCCGATTCGAGCGCATCCGGGCTGTCAGCGAGATGATACTTGATCACGCATCGGCATTGATTTCGCAACGCGACTGCGAGTCGCACGCCAAGCGGCGATTTCGCAGCGACACGCTGGAGCCGGTCGAGGAGGCCCCCCGCAACGGATCGCGCAAATGAACTGCCCATGCTGGCGCTCTTCGCACTTCTTCTTCCCGCCCCGCTTTTCGAGGCGCCGACATTGCGCGGTGCCCTGGTAAGTGCGTACGTGATCTCGGCGCAAACCGGGCAAGTGTTGTACGAGCGCAACGCCGACGCTGACGTTGTGCCTGCATCAACCCTCAAACTGCTGGTCGGCTCGGCCACGCTCGACCAACTCGGCGTGAACTTCAGTTTCACAACGACGCTCGAGACCGACGGAACCACGCTCTACCTGCGCGGCGGCGGCGATCCGCTGTTGCGCCCAAGCGACTTCGATGATGCCGCGCGCGCCTTGACCGCGCTCGGGAAAACGCATTTCGACGCGCTCGTCGGGGACGACGGACCGCCGCGTCTCGAGCGCTATCCCGGCGGATGGTCGGTCGACGATCTTCCATTCTATTATTCCGCGCCGCCGAGCCCGCTTTCGATCGACGAGAACGCACTGCACGTGTACGTGCATCCGGGAGCCGTCGGCGCGACGCCGACGCTCTCAGTCGATCCCGCGAACACGGTGGTCACAATCGTCAACCAGGCTACGACCGGACCCGCGCGCTCCGACGATACAACGTGGCTCACGACGTCGTGGGATCAGCCCGACACGCTGATTCTTACCGGCAGTGTGCCGGCCGACGAGACCGACGCCGACATGAAGACCTCGATCCTCGATCCGGCACGCGCGACGCTCGCACTCGCCGGCGGCGCGCTGACACGCGGCGGCATCGCCTTTGCAAATCCGGCGCGTTTGTCCGCGGCGCCGGCCGGAACGCGCGTGCTGTGGACGCATCGCTCGCCACCGCTCTCAACGCTATTGAGCGACATGTGGCTGCCGAGCGACAATCTGCTGGCGGAATCACTGCTCGATGCCCTTGCCCCGGATCGCGGCGCCGCGCTCGAACGCGAGCGAGCCTGGCTTCGCACGATCGGAGTCGACCCGGCGACGACCACATTGAGCGACGGTAGCGGGCTCTCGAGTTACGACCGCATTAGTGCGCGCGATCTGGTGACGATTCTCGCGCACGACTACAATGGACCCAATCGCGACATCGTGATGGGCGCACTCCCCATTGCCGGTGAGCGCGGAACCCTCGCGCATGCCTTTGAGTTCCCGCCACTCCAGGGCAAGATCGTCGCCAAGACCGGCACGGTGAATCACACTCACACGCTAGCTGGCTACATGGAAACGCCGCACGGCACCCTCATCTTCGCGCTCATGGTGAACAACTGGATGGACGACGGGCCCACCGCGTCGGGGAATTTGCGCGCGTTTCAATCGACCTTTTTGGAGTCGTTCTTCGAGTGAGCACATCGCTACGCAAGGCAACCTCGATCGCGGATTTGCGCACGCTGGCCGAGCAGCGCGTGCCGCGCGCCTTCTTTCAATACGCCGATCATGGCTCGTACACGCAGTCGACGCTGCGGGCTAATCGCACGGATTTCGAAGCGCTGGACCTACGGCAGCGGATCGGCATCGACATGGAGGAGCGCGACCTCTCGACCATGATTGCGGGCGAACCCTCAGCGCTACCGTTTGCCTTCGCTCCGATCGGACTGTGCGGGATGCAGCACGGTGACGGCGAGATCCTCGCCTGCCGCGCCGCGCATGCCGCCGGGATTCAATTTACGCTGAGCACGATGTCGATCTGCTCGATCGAAGACGTTGCGCAGGCCGTCGAGAAGCCGTTTTGGTTCCAACTCTACGTGATGCGCGATCGGGGCTTCGTCCGCGATCTCATCGCCCGCGCGGCAGCGGCAAAGTGCAGCGCGCTGATGGTCACGATGGACCTCACGATGCTCGGCCAACGCCACTGCGACATCAAGAACGGTCTCTCCGTCCCGCTGGACATCACCGCTGCGAACCTGCTCGACGTCGCGACCAAACCGGCATGGGCGCTCTCGGTCTGGCGCGGCAAGCGCAAGACGTTCGGCAATCTCGCCGGGCACATCAAGGGCATGGACAACGTCAGCCAACTTGCCACGTGGGTTTCGAAGCAGTTCGATCCGACCTTTAACTGGCGCGATCTCGAATGGATCCGCGAGCTATGGCCGGGACGCATCATTATCAAAGGCGTGATGGATCCGCAGGACGCGCGCATTGCAGCAAAGACCGGCGCGACTGCAATCGTCGTCTCGAATCACGGCGGACGGCAGCTCGACGGCGCGCCCTCGACCATCTCTGCGCTCCCGGCGATCGTCGAGGCCGTCGGCGGCGAGACCGAGATCATCCTCGACAGCGGCATTCGCACCGGGCAAGATGTCTTGCGGGCGCTTGCGCTCGGCGCGCACTCCTGCTTGCTCGGCCGTGCGTACATCTATGGCTTGGGCGCCGCCGGCCAAGCCGGCGTTACCCGCGCGATCGACATCATTCGCGGCGAACTCGATATTACGATGGGCCTGACGGCCACGACCAGCGTGCGCAACGTGCGAAGCGATGTCTTAGCCTAAACGACCAGCACGATCTTTCCGCTGGTCGTGCGCGATTCGAGGAGCCGATGTGCCTCCGCCGCTTCGGCAAGCGGAAGTGACCGGTCGATGCGAAGTTCGAGCGTTCCGCCTTGGATCGCACTCAGCACGTCGGCCGCGCGGCGCAGTAACTCCTCGCGCGTTGCGATGAAGTTCGGGAGCGTCCCGCCCGCAAGTGTGAGCGAGCGCGTCTGGAGGATGCCCGGCACGATCGGGTCGGCCGGGCCGCTCGATGAACCGAACAAGACGACAGTGCCGCGCGTGCGCACTGCGTCGAGGCTGCCCGGAAGCGTCGATTTGCCGACACCATCCAACACAAGGTCAACGCCGGCGCCCTTCGTCAGCTTTTTAACGGCTTCGACCCAATTCGTTTGTGCGTAAAGGATCACGTCATCGGCGCCGGCCGCGCGCGCAATCGCCGCCTTCTCCTCGCTCGAGGTCGTTCCGATCACGCGAGCGCCGGCGGCTTTGAGCATCTGCACGAGCAACAACCCAAGCCCACCGGCCGCAGCATGTACGAGCACACTCGTCTGTGGCGTCACGTCATAATATTCGTGCACGAGATAATGCGCGGTCATACCCTGCAGCGGGAACGCCGCGCCTTGGATCATCAAAAACCCGTCCGGCAGCGGAATGAGGCGATCGGCGGGAGCGACGACGTACTCCGCATACGCCCCCGCAATACCCGTAAAGGCGACGTGTTCGCCCACGTGCACGTCGCGCGTGCCCTCGCCGAGCGCCTCTACCGTGCCGGCGCCTTCAACGCCCGCGACGATCGGCGGCGTTCCGCCATAACGTCCCATGCGCTCATACACGTCGCGATAATTGACACCCGCAGCAGCGACGCGTACAAGTGCCTCGCCCGCGGCAGGCACCGGCGTGGGTAGGTCTTGGAGCTGCAGCACGTCCGGACCGCCGAACGTGGGAATGACGATGGCTTTCATGCTCTCTATAACGCATCCAAGACCGGTTCGGCGGCGTTCTCTAGGATGTATGAGGACACAAATGATGGGACGGTCACGTTTTCTCGCAAGCCTTGCCGGCGCGATCGTTCTCGCTCCCGGCCTTGCGCGCGCGGCCGCGACCAAGTATGCAGTCACGCACACCGACGCGGAGTGGAAAGCACTCCTGGCCCCCGATCGTTACGTGATCCTGCGCCAGAACGGCACGGAGCCGTCCTTCTCGAGTCCGCTCAACACCGAGCACCGTGCCGGAGTGTACAACTGCGCCGGCTGCAACCTCGAGCTCTTCACGTCTGACATGAAGTATGACAGCGGCGACGGGTGGCCGTCGTTCTTTACCGTGCTTCCGCACACGACGCTGCGACAAGCCGACTACGATCTTCCGGGTGAGGAACGCACTGAAGTGCACTGCGCGCGCTGCGGTAGCCACTTAGGGCACATCTTCGATGACGGGCCCGCACCGACGCACCTGCGCTACTGTATCGACGGCTTAGCGCTGCAATTTATTCCGCGGACCTAGACGCTCCCAATCGGTAACAGGTGCGGCCCGCGCGGTGCGACCAATCCCGAACAAACGGCTGCCTGTCTTCCTCCGGCTTGTCGCTCGGAAGCTGAAATGTCGCGCAAAGTTGATAGTGCGTTGCATCGAGGCGCCAATACTCGTACGGCTTCGCGGTGAGCGGATCGCGCAGCGTGCGGTCGGGAGAAACAGCGGGCAGTTCCTTCTCCCAGTACACCTGATCCACACGCGATTGGAGTGTCTGCAGATCGGTCACGCGCTTGCGGTCGAGCGCGAGCGCACGTTCGTGCGCCGGCGAACCGATGACCGAGAACGCGAGCGCCACCGCGCCGAGCACCGCGACCGCTGTCGCGATGCCGAACATCGACTCGTACCTCATGCCGGCACTTTCCTCGGGTTGATCGTCGCGAGGTAGTATCCGAAAACGCCGCCGCCGAGCACGAGCAAGACAATCGAGTCGAGGATGAATCGCGTCGTGAGCTCGCCACGCAGAAGCGCGTTGGTAAACCACATACCGTCGACCAGTACGACGAGCCCGGCGAAGACCAGCGCGATGTACGTGAGCCATTTGCGGACTCCCGATTCGTATAAATCCGGCCGTCGCCGAAGCTCTCTGCCAATGAGATAGTGGATCGCGACAAAGACGGGAAACGCGACGATAATGGTCGATACTTGCCATGAAATCTGGTCGCGCAGGATCTGTTGCGTGTACGCAAAGGTGGCCGAATCGGGGAACCAACGGCCGATCAACGCGTACCAAATCTGGCCGAGCGCAACCGTCCAAAAACCGAGCGTGATGAAGTTTATCAGGTAGTAGAACGCATCGCGTGCATTCATAGAATCGTCTCCTCTCGACAAGCGTCGTGATGAGACGATCCTAGCGGCGCAGGTACGCCGACGGCGTCCGTAGTTTTACGGGACTTACAGCTTTAGCTCTGGGTCCTCGCCGAACACGAGCGTAAAGAGCCAGCCGCCGGCCGCGCCGCCGAGCAGTGGCGCGACCCAGAATAACCACAACTGCGAGAGTTCTTCGGGTCCCGCGAAGAGCGCCGGTCCCGTGCTGCGCGCCGGATTTACCGAGGTGTTGTCGACCGGGATCGAGATCAAATGAATCAGCGTGAGCGCAAGCCCGATCGCAATCCCGGCAAAACCCTTGGGCACCTCTCGGTGCGTTGACCCGACGATGACCCACACAAAGCCGAAGGTCAACACGAACTCGATGACGAGCGCCGACGTCATGTTGTAGCCGCCGGGCGAGAGATCGCCGTAGCCGTTGCTCGCAAATTGTCCGGGCACCCAGCCGGGTTGGCCGGATGCGATGAGATACAGCACCGCCGCGCCGACGATCGCACCGACGACCTGTGCGACGATGTATGGCAGCACTTCGCGACCCGGAAAACGCTTCGCGAGCCACATGCCGACAGTGACTGCAGGATTGAGATACGCTCCCGAAATGCGGCCGATGGCATACGCCATCGTCAGCACGGTGAGCCCAAAGGCGAGCGCGACGCCGGCGAAGCCGATACCGAGTTTCGGAAATGCCGCGGCGAGCACCGCCGCACCGCAACCACCAAAGACCAGCCAGAACGTGCCGAACGCCTCGGCGATCAGACGCCGTGATAACGGCTGACTCATGTGTAGGCCTCGCTAAACGGCAGGACTCGCGCGCGTTTACCGTTGATCGCAAACACCGCGCTGGCAACGGCCGGTGCGATTGTCACTGTGGCAGGCTCACCGACGCCGGTGGGATTTTCGGAGCTGCTTACGATCTCGGCGTGTATTTCCGGAGCTTGATCCAGTCGCATGACGAGGAAATCGTAGAAATTGTGCTGCTGGACGGCGCCGTTCTTGATCGTGATCAGGCTTGCGAGCGCCATTGAAAGCCCGTAGTTCGTCGCACCCTCGAGCTGCTGCAGCACGATGTTCGGGTTGACCGCACGTCCGACGTCGGCGACCACGAAGGCGCGATGGACGACCGGCGTGTTGCCCTTCATTGAGACTTCAGCGACCGTTGCCACCGAGGTGCCGTTCCAAAAACCGAACGCGATGCCTTGCTTTGTTCCGGGCGCGGGCGAAGCCCACGACGCGTTCTTGGCAACGGTACGCAACACGTTTTGGGCGCGCGGATTCTTCTTGAGAAGCGCGAGGCGGAACTCGAGCGGATCCTTACCTGCTGCGTGCGCAAGCTCGTCCATGAACGTCTCCACCACGAAGGTGTTCCAGTTGGCGCCGGGCGCGCGTAAGCTGCCCGGGGGAACTCCGCTTTTCGGGTTGATGTAGTACGCATGGTAATTCGGGATCTCGTACGATGAATTCACAACCGTATCCATCGAGACCGAATCCACTCCGCTCGGCGGCAACGGGAAGCCCAACCCTTGGTAGATCGAGTCCATCACCACCGTGTGCTGCATCGCTACCAGGTTCCCGTGCTCGTCGAGCACGCCGCTCACGCTATTGGCCGCCATCGGTTTGTACCAATCGTGCTGCGTATCGTCTTCGCGCTGCCAAATGACTTGGACCGGCGATTTGATCGCTTTGCTCACCCAGACCGCATCGTTGGTGAAGTCTGAGTACAGCCGTCGCCCAAATCCGCCGCCGAGATAGGTCGTGTGAATCTGCACTTTGTCGACCGGAACGCCGGCGATCTTGGCTGCTGACGCCTGCGCAAGGGTTTGCACCTGCGTCGGCGCCCAGATTTCGACACCATCGCTCGTTACCGACGCGGTCGCGTTCATCGGCTCCATCGCCGCGTGCGCGCAGAGATTTCCGAAGTAGGTCGCTTCCAACGTCTTCCCGCTCACGTTCTTCGAGCCGCGCTCAACGGCGGGAATCGCGCCGGTTCCTTCGCTTGCAAGTTTAAGGTAGCGCGCCTTGAGCGTGTCGGTGCTTTGGCTCGCAAACGGACCGTTGTCGTATTGGACGGTGAGGGCCGCCTTGCCCTGAAATGCCGCCCACGAGTTGTCGGCGACAACGGCGACGCCGCTTGGAATCTGCACGACGTCGATGACGCCTTTGACTTGCTTGGCTTTGCTCGCGTCGAACGACGTGACTTTTGCACCAAAGACCGGCGGGTACAGGACTGAAGCGAACTTCATGCCGGGCACGCGCACGTCGATCCCGTATTTCGCGGTGCCGTTCACTTTGAGCGGCGTATCGATGCGCTGATTCACCTTGCCGATCAGCGTAAATTGATCTGGGGACTTCAGTGTCGGCTTCGCCGGAGCCGGAATCGACGCGGCCGCGCCGACCAGACTGCCGTACGTCGCCGTGCGATTGTTCTTCGCATCGACCACCGTGCCGCTCTTGGTGGTCAGCGTCGAAGCGTCGACGCCCCATTGTTTTGCGGCCGCGGCAACCAGCATGGCCCGCGCGCTCGCGCCTGCGGTG
>PMUE01000199.1 GCA_003167055.1 Vulcanimicrobiota bacterium
GCGAATGCTTTCGGTGAGCTCCCGCATCGTCGTAATGACCGGAGCGAGCGCGTCCTCGGCCGCGGTTTTTCCGGCGGTGTAACCTTGTTCGCGTCCGGCTGCACTGGCGTCTTCTTCCATCTGCGTAATGTGCTCGCGTGCGCGCTCAACGAGTTCCAGTGCTTTGCTCTCGGCTTGGTGAATTAGCGACTCCGCGTCGGCTGCAGCGTGATCGACGATCGCTTCTGCGTCGGCGCGCAATCGATCCCAGTCGACCCGCGGCTCGGCCGTGGGCAACGTAATCCGTTCGGTATGGCCGTTCGAAGACGGCGTAACAAAATTTGCGGCGAAGCCTTGATCGGCTTCACCGGTTTGGACGGGCTCGGGAGGTGAATCAGCGCGCGGAACCTCAACGACGTATGCGGCGTCGGAGAAGCGCGCCTTCTTTACGATTTTACCCACGGCGCTAGACTAGGCGCTCGTCTTTCGCTCCGCGCGCAATGACGATTTGCCCGTTCTCCTCGAGCGTACGGATGACGTCGACGATCTGTTGCTGAGCCTTGCCGACGTCACGCATTCGCGTGGGACCGAGCAACTCGATCTCCTCCTTGAGCATCGCCGATGCGCGCGAGGACATGTTCTTGTAGACACGGACGAGCAGGTCTTCGTTAGCCACCTTGAGCGCAAGCGCGAGATCCTTGCCGTCGACTTCCTTGAGGACGCGCTGGATCGAACGATCGTCGAGATTGATGATGTCTTCGAAGACGAAGAGCAGGTTCTTGACTTCTTGGGCAAGCTCTGGATCGCGCTTGGCGAGGCCGTCGAGAATGTTCTTCTCGGTTTCGCGGTCGACGAAGTTCATCACGTTCGCGAGCGACTGCACGCCGCCGGCCTTTGCGAAGTCCGCGCCGCTGACCAGCAGGCGTCGTCCGAGCAACTCGTCGAGCTGTTCGAGCACTTCGGGTGCCGTCTTTTGCAGAATCGCAATGCGCATCGCAACTTCGGCTTGGAGATCGGGCGGCAGCGCTGAGAGGACCGCGCCGGCCTGTTCGGGCTGCATGTAGACGAGTATCAGCGCGATCGTCTGCGGATGTTCGTCTTGGATGAACTGCAGCAGCTGCGCAGGTTCGGTCTTCTTGATCAGCTCCAGCGGATTGCCGTGCTTGAGCGCGGCGAAGAGCCGCGAAGTCATATCGTCGGCTTGGCCCGCACCGAAGCTACGCTCGAGGATCTCCTTGGCGTATTCGATGCCGCCTTCGTTGATGTACTTGAGCGCGATGGCGCGCTGATACGCCTCTTGAATGACGGCGTCGCGCTTTTCGATCGGGACGGTCGTGATCTTGGCGATCTCGAGCACGATCCGTTCGACTTCGTCCTGGCGCAAGAACTTGAAGATCGTCGCCGAGAGTTCCAGTCCCAGCGTGATCAACAGGATCGCGGCTTTTTCCGGGCCCGAAATCTCGATCTGTGGGTGTTCGGGCAGACCCGTGAGCGGTGGTGGCTCAGGTATCGCCCCGAAGCCCGACAGATTGACGATAGGTGACTCCACGCGCGTCTCTCCTATTCCGCCAGCCAGAGTTTAACGAGTTTGGCAATGGAGTCGGGGTTCTCTTGCGCCACGGTTGTGACGTATTCGATCATCTGCTCGCGTGTGAGATCGGCCGCCGATCGTATCGGTGCGGCGATGCCTGGCGCGCCCTCGAGAATCGGATGCTCTTCGAACGGCGGCAACTCTTCGGCAAGCGACGTATCGAACGACGGCAGTTCGCTCGCCGGTGCGAAGCGTCCGCGCCGCGCACGCATCGCGACCAGCCCGATTACAGCAAGCAGGGCTGCGCCGCCGACCGCGATCAGCGCCCAGAGCGGAACGCCCAGGACGGTCGTTGTGGCAGACGGAGCCGCGCCGGCATTGACTACCGACGGATTGAACGGAATCGCTTCAACGGAAACTTGGTCGCCCTGCGCGACATTGAGGTCGGCAGCGGCGATGACGGTGTTACGAATCTGCTGGACGTTCGCCGGCGTCAGTTGATACGGCTGCGCGTTGGCCGCGACCGGCAGGCCGGGGGCGTTGGCGGCTTGCGCAGACGAGTCCACCAACACAGCAACGCTGGTCTGCAACACTTTACCCGGCGCGTCGATGTGATTGATGTTTTGTTCGGTGATGTTGTAGTTGGTCGTCGACTTCGTGCGGTTGTAGCGGCCGTTGGCCTGTTGGGTTTGCGCCTGATACGTGCCGATGTTGGTGGTGGTTCCGGGCACGCCGGCGGCCGGATTACGAACCGGCTGCGTGCCGACATAGGATTCACGTTCAGACTGCGCAGAGAGCACCGTGCCTTGCGGCGCGTAGACTTTGCTCACCGTCGAATTCGCATCGAAATCCATCTTGGTCGAAACACGCGCGACGGCGTGCTTGGGACCCAACGTGGAATCGAGCATCGATTGAATGCTGGTTTGCAGTGCCGACTCGTAACGCTCCTTAGCGAGCAATTGCTCCTGCGTCATTTTGAGCGCGTCGGCCGAGCTATCGCCTGAGCCGGTGCCGGTGGGTCCGGCGCCGGGCAGTAAAATCTGTCCGTCTTGATTGACGATCGTGACGTCTTGCGGCTTGAGTCCATCGACCGCGCTTGCAACGAGCATCGTGATGCCCTTGACTTGGTCGGCATCGAGACTCGCCCCGGGTTTGGTCTTGATCGCGATCGAGGCCGTCGTCGGCTCTTGTGTCGCAGTGTAGAGCGACTGATCTGGCGAGGCGATATTCACCCGCGAGGATTCGACCGGATCGAGACCGTCGATCGTGCGCTCGAGTTCACCCTCGACCGCGCGCGTCTTGTCGATCTTCTCGGTGAACTCGGTCATTCCGAAGTTCGTACGGTCGAAGAGCTCGTAGCCGGTCGAGCCGCCCTTCATGAGCCCCGACCCTGCGATTGCTACCCGCTCGTCGCTGACATCCGGCTCCGGCACGTAGACCGTCTTGCCGTCGGCCGAGAGATGATAGGGAACCTTATCATCTTTTAAATGTTGTGTAACGGTGGCCGCATCTTCGGCGGAGAGGTTCGAAAACAGCGTTGCGTACTGCTGTCCTCGGCCAACGTAGAGCCAGGTGAGACCCAGCAGACCTACGAGGACGACGGCAATGCCGGTGACGGCAATAGTGCGCGTCTGACGGTTCTGATTCTGCCAAATTGCCGATAAACGACCGGCAATTTCGGACCAAAGCGAGCTTAGACGCTCCACGCCTATATGTACCTAATTCTCCGAGCCAACCATGGCATGCAACACCGAACGTCCTTGTTCGGCGCGGGAGAAGCCCAACGTTTATGCCAGGCTACTATCTCGTGTATCGGTCGCGGTGCTATCCCCTTTAGCGCTACCGGACCAGTTCGTTGCGTTCGCGGCCGACAGAGACCAGTTCGACCGGCGTCGCTAGTACCTCTTCTATACGGGCGATGTAGCGCTGGGCTGCTTGCGGTAGCGCGGCCTTCGTCCGCAAGCCGCCGATGGGCTCATCCCAGCCCTCCATCTCCTCGACCACGACCTCGAGTTCGGGCGATCCCGCGGCCGAGAAATCGACCGGCTGCCCACGCACGCGGTAGCCCGTCACGATGCCGATGCGCTCGAACCCGCACAGCACGTCAAGCTTGGTCAACGCTAGAGCGTTGAGCCCGTTTAGCCGCACGGCGTAGCGTCCGGCAACGGCGTCGAACCAGCCGCAACGGCGTGGGCGCCCGGTCACCGTGCCAAACTCGCCACCCGCCTCGCGCAAGCGCTCCCCCCGTTCGTCGCGGAGTTCCGAAGGAAACGGACCCGCGCCCACGCGGGTGCAGTAAGCCTTGACCACCCCAATCACGCGGCCGACCGCGCCCGGCCCGATCCCGAGGCCAATACATGCGCCCCCGGCAATGGTGTGCGAGCTGGTCACGTACGGATAGGTCCCGTATCCTACATCTAACAGCGAACCTTGCGCGCCTTCAATTAACACGCGTTTATCGCGCGCGAACTTTTCGTGAATGTAGTCGACGCCGTCGACGATATGGGGCGCAAGGCGCTGCGCCGCGTCCAGCGTCGCGCCGACGAGGTCCTCCTCGCTCGGGACGTTTTCGCCCTCGAGCGACGCGGCGTGGTGCAGCAAGTTGAGACGAATCTTCTCGGCCAACGACTCGCGGCGCGCGAATTCTCCAAAAGTGATGCCGGTGCGCGCCGCCTTGTCGATATACGCCGGGCCGATGCCGCGCCCGGTAGTGCCGATAGCACCGGCGCCGCGCGCGCGTTCGTTAGCGCGATCACGCGCGGCGTGATACGGAAGGACGACGTGCGCGCGGTCGGAGATTCTTACTCGGGAGATGTCGACGCCGATTGCTGCTAACCGATCGAGTTCCTCGAGCAATCCGACCGGATTGATGACCGTACCGCCCCCGACAAACAACTCGACGTGCGGGTTGAGTACACCCGACGGTACAATGCGCAGCGCAATGTCGACATCGCCGACCTTGATCTGATGTCCGGCGTTGTCGCCGCCGCCAAAACGCGCGACGACGTCGTAGTCCTGTGCATACAGGTCGACGACGCGCCCTTTCCCTTCGTCACCCCACTGGATGCCGACGATGATGTCTGCTTTGGTCACTTGGGCTCTATTCGGAGCGGAATTCTAAATCGCTTGTGTCGCCCATCGGGATTTCGCGCGCGCCTTGGAACTGCGTCATCACGAACTCCGAGAAGAGCGCGTTGGGCCAACCGAAGTCTTCGCGAGTAAAACGCTTGGGGTCATCCGGATCGAATGACTCGTGCAAAAGATGATCGCCGGGGTCGCTCGCGAGCAATTGTGAAAGCACGTCCTGTTTTTCGACGTCGGTCGTTGCCGTGAGCCCTTGCATGATCAGCGCCAGCGGCCAGATCCAGTGGTCGGGGGTATGGAAACTGCCGATACCGCGCGCGACTTGCCCCTGATAGAACGACGGATTGTCGCCCGAGAGCAAGAAGTGCCGCGTATTTTCGTAGT
>PMUE01000025.1 GCA_003167055.1 Vulcanimicrobiota bacterium
GCGTCCTGCGCCATCGCGTGTTGCTCCGGCGTGCCGTGAGTGAGCTTCCACATCACGTCGAAGCCTTGGCGCTGATGGAAGCTCTCTTCCTTACAGATACGCACCATCGCCCGCGCGTACGGCCCGTACGAGCAACGCGTAAGCGGGATTTGATTGATGATTGCGGCGCCGTCGACCAGCCAGCCGATCGCGCCGACGTCCGCCCAGGTCAGCGTCGGGTAGTTGAAAATGCTCGAGTATTTGGCTTTGCCGGTGAGCAACGCTTCAACCATCGCATCGCGCGCGGTACCCAACGTCTCGGCCGCGCTATAGAGATACAGCCCGTGGCCGGCTTCGTCTTGGACTTTCGCAAGCAAGATCAACTTGCGCAGCAGCGACGGGGCGCGGGTTATCCAGTTACCTTCGGGCAGCATGCCGACGATCTCGGAGTGCGCATGCTGCGAAATCTGACGCAGGAGCGTCTTGCGATAGGCGTCGGGCATCCAATCGTTGGGCTCGACTTTCACCGAGCGGTCGAGGCGCTCGTTGAATGCGGCTTCGCGGTCGTCGCTCTTGCCCTCGACGATGCCGTCGCTAATCGATGTATACATTAGGACACCGTTTCCAATGCCGGCACGTGCGCCGACGTCGCATTCATGGTGAGGAGATCGTAGGTGGCGGCGATCTCATCGTTTTGGTTGAAGACCGTCACCGACCAGCGCACTTCGCCGTACTCCGGCTTGCGCGGCGTCTTCGCTTTCACGGTAAGCCGCACGCGAATCGCATCGCCGGGATAGACGGGCTTGAGGAAGCGTAAGTCCTCGAGGCCGTAGTTTGCGAGCACCGGACCAAGTTCCGAACGCACAAAGAGACCGGCCGCAAACGAAAGCACGAGGTACCCGTGCGCGACGCGTCCTTCGAAGAACGGACTGGCTTTGGCCGCCGCTTCATCCATGTGCGCGTAGAACGAATCGCCGGTGAATTCGGCAAAGCGCTCGATGTCGGCAATCGTGATCTCGCGCGAGGCGGTATAGAACGTTTCGCCGACCTTGAGTTCTTCGAACGAGCGCTCGAAGGGATGGCCAGGGCTTTGCGTTTCGGTTGCGCCCGGATTCCACACGCCGCTCACGGTCGCGATGCGCTGCGGCGTTCCTTGCACGGCGGTGCGTTGCATGTAATGAAAGACACCGCGAATTCCGCCCATCTCCTCGCCGCCACCGGCGCGACCCGGACCGCCGTGTACTAACGGCGCGAGCGGCGTGCCGTGACCGGTTTGCTCTTTGGCGTCGTCGCGATCGACCACAAGCACGCGGCCGTGGAACGGCGCGATCCCGAGCACGAGCGCATCCGCCGTCGGCGTATCATAGGAAAAGATCGACGCAACCAGGCTCCCCTCACCGCGATTAGCGATCTCGATTGCTTCGTCGATGGAATCGTAGGCCATCAGCGTCGTGACCGGACCGAAGGCTTCGACGCTGTGCACGCGCGCCGACGTCAGCGGGCGATCGCAGCGCAGCACAACCGGCGCCATGTAGGCTCCAGCGTTGACGTCACCGTCGACGACCGCGGGTGCGGCGGCCGGATCCCCGTAGACGATCGTCGCTTCCTGCGCAAGCTGCGCCACCGCGGCGCGCACGTCGTCGCGTTGACCTTGGCTGACGAGTGAGCCCATCGTGACCTTCTCGCTGCGTGGATTGCCGAGGACGAATTTGTCGAGACGCGCTGCAAGCGCGCCCTGCACCGCATCGATCATCCTGCGCGGCACGATCGCGCGGCGAATGCACGTACAGCGCTGACCCGCCTTGGTGGTGATCTCACGCGCCAATTCTTTGACGAACAGCTCGAACTCAGGTGCCTCGATGGTCACGTCGGGTCCAAGGATCGCCGCATTGAGCGAGTCTTGTTCGGCAATGAAACGCACACTGTTCTGCGCGATTGCGGGTGTGCGTTGCAGCTTGGTTGCGGTTTGCGCCGAACCCGTGAATGAGACCACGTCTTGTCCGGTCAAACGATCGAGCAAGTCGCCGAAGCTGCCGGCGATGAATTGCACGCTGCCCTCGGGCAGAATGCCCGACGCGATGATGTCCTGGAAGACTGCATAGGCGACATAAGCCGATTGCGTAGCCGGCTTCACGATCGCCGGCACGCCTGCGATAATGGCCGGCGCGAGCTTCTCCAACATACCCCAGCTTGGAAAGTTGTAGGCGTTGATGTGCACGGCCGCACCGTGCAGCGGCGTCATGATGTGCCGCGCCGCGAACGTGCCGCCCTTCGAGAGCGGTTCAATCGCGCCGTCGACCGCAACGCATGCATCGGGTAGTTCGCGACGCGCCTTCGACGCGAAGGCAAACAGCGTCATGATGCCGCCGTCGATGTCGACGAAGTTGTCTTTGCGCGTCGCGCCCGTGTCAAACGCGACTTCGTAGAACGGCTCTTTGCGTTCGTTGAGATAGAGCGCGAGGCGCTTGATCAGCTCGGCACGCTGATGGAACGTCAGGGCGCGCAGCGCGGGGCCGCCGACCGTGCGCGCGTGATCGAGCACGCGCTGGAAATTGAGGCCCGCGCTCGAGACGAGCGCAACGGGTCGCCCGTCGACCGCCGAGGCGACCTCGGTAAACCCATCCGGCGCCTCGTACCAGGTACCGGCCACATAGCTGCGCAGCTTCATGCTCTCCCCCGCCCTACCGAACGGTAGGTCAGCCTAAATTCTACCCCTCACCCGCCCCGGCGTCAACAGGATTCAGCCTTCGGCTGAATCTGTGGCGTTTGGGCCTTCGGCCCAATCCGCTTCGATGCCATGGAATGCTATGGCCTCGACGGCAGCCGCAATCGTGGCGGCCGGCGTTCGGCCGCCCGGCCGATACCACTCGACCACCGAATTCGACATGCCGAAGATCAGGCGCACGATCAGCGCCGGGTCGATGTCGGCCCGAATCTCGCCCGCGGCCTGGGCTTCGCGCACCAGGTCGGCGACGACAGCATCAAACGTTCGCCGTCGCTCCATTGCATCGCGCTCGGTAGTGGAATTACCGCGGACGCGAAAGAGCACGCTCACCTCAGCGCGCATCGACATCGTGATCTCGGCGACGCGGCGCACGATGCGCGCGAGACGTTCGCGCGCGCTTTCCTGCCTTGCGGCCGGTTCGTCCAACACGCCGAACAACGCCACCAGCGCACGGTCGAGACCGCGCGCGAGCAGCGCCTCCTTGCTCGGGACGTGATGGTAAATGCTCGCCTTGGTGATCCCGGCAGCGCGCGCGACGTCATCCATCGATGCCGCGTCGAAGCCGCGTTCGGCAAAGATCCCGAAGGCCACGTCGGTGACCGAATCGATGTCGTACGGGCGGCGCGCTTCCATCCACCCCGTATGCGAACCGGAAGGGCGCTAAACCTTCGCCGTCGCAAGGGGCGCGTGATGCTCTCGCACGATCAACTCGTCAAACTGCTCGAAAACATGCTCTTGCAGCGTGCCGTCGATACGCGCGGCTTTCAACTCAATCGACAGGGCAAGATCGGTATCGCGATGGGTTCTGAGGGCCACGAAGCCGTGCAGGCCGGCGCCGGGATGGCGTTTGAGCGCGGCAAAGATCTGCTGTATCCATATTACCGGAATACGGGGATCACGCTGGCCGTCGGCTTTGCGCTCGAAGACATCTTCCGCTCGCAGTTTGCTCGCGCCACCGACACGACCGGCGGCAAATCGATCATCAATCACGTCACCGATAAGAAGAAAGGCATCGCGTCGATCTCGTCGATTCTCGCCGCGCAATGTCCGCACGCGGTCGGCGCCGCCTACGCGATCAAGTACCGCGCCGAACACGATCGCATAGTGCTCTGCCAGTTCGGAGAGGGGTCGACAAGCGAAGGGGAGTGGCACGAGTCGCTCAACTTTGCGGCGATCCAGCAACTGCCGATCGTTTTCTTGTGCGAGAACAACCAATGGGCGATCTCGACGCCGATCTCCAAGCAGATGGGAAACCCCAGCGTCGCCGCGCGTGCCGAAGGCTACGGCATCCAAGGCGTGGTCGTCGACGGGTTTGACCCGGTGGCCGTCTACGACGCGGTGCGGCGTGCGCGCGAGAAGGCGGTCAGCGGCGGCGGACCGACGCTGGTCGAAGCGATGTGCTACCGCTTTCTTTCACACACCACCGACGACGACGAGCGCACCTATCGCACGCGCGAAGAAGTGGCCGAGCAGCGCGCCAACGATCCGGTGCCGCGCTACGAAGCACGGCTGGTCAAACAAGGCGTGCTGACACAAGAGCAAATCGAAGCGATGCGCAAAGCGATCGCTGCGCGCGTCAACGCCACGACCGATGCGGTCGAGAGCGAACCCTCACCCGATCCGTCCACGCTCTATGACGAAGTCTACGCCGGCTCACACGAAGTTTGGATTTAGCGCCCCCTTGTCATTAGATATGCGGCAGCTCTGCGTCGTGCGGCGGTAAGCCCGCGTCGGCGGCCGCGCTGGATTGGGCCTCGCGTGAGTAGACGCGCAGTTCGGCGATGTCACGCGGAAAGAGCAGCTCGAGCGTCCAGTCGAACGCGACGCGCAACTTACGATCGAGGCCGGGAAGGCGCAAGAGGTAGTACGAGCGCCAGAGGAACCAGGCGAGAAAACCGGTGAGCACGTGATTGCCGGGGAGTTGCGCTACGGCGCGGCGCGCGCCCAGTGACGCCATCATGCCGAGCGCGTTGAACGAAAACGGCTTCGTCGGTTGTCCGCGCAACGTCGCGATGATGTTGTCGGCCAGCACCGGTCCTTCGCGAATGGCGTGCTGCGCGGTCGGCGGGTAGAAGCCGCCCGCTCCGTCGGGGATCGCGGCGCAGTCTCCGAGCGCCCAGATATCGCGAAAGCCCTCGACGCGAAAATCGCGTCCGACGACGATCGCCCCGCGTTTCGTCCGCGGCAGCGGGGAGCCGCCGATCGTCGGACTGGGCGCGACTCCTGCGCTCCATACGATCGTCGCGGTCTCAATGCGCGCGCCGCTCTGCAGCACGATGCCGTCGTCGTCGGCACGCGCGACGCCGTCGCCGGTGATAATCTCCACGCCGCGCTTGCGCAAGTTCGCGGCTGAGTAGCTCCCCATGCGTGGGGGCAAACCCGGCAGCAACACCGGACCGCCTTCGATCAGTATGATGCGCACCATCGCGCGGTCGATGCTCGGATAGAAGCGCAGCACACTATGAAAGAGCTCTACGAACTCACCTGTTGCCTCGACGCCGGTGAAGCCGCCGCCCACGACGACGACGGTCAGATAGCGCCGCCGTAATGCGGGATCGCTTGTCGAATCGGCCAGCTCCAGCAACCACACCAAGCGATTGCGCAGAATGCCCGCATCCTCGAGCGTCTTGAGCGCGAAAACGCGCTCGGCAACGCCCGGCAAGCCAAACGTCGACGTCGACGAGCCCAGCGCAATCACCAACTGCTCGTAACCGATTCGCTCATCGCGCCCGGTGAGCGTGTGTGTGATTTGGACTTCATGCGCGTCGACATCGAGCGCGCGAACATCGGCCAGCACGAAGTGCGCGTGTCGCAGCTGCGAGCGAATCGGCGTCACGACGTGACGGACGTCGAGCTCCCCGGAACTCACTTCCGGCAGCATCGGTGTGAAGAGCGAGAAATTCTCCCGGCTGATCAGCGTGATCTCGCCTTCCCCGGGGCGCAAGCGGCGCTCGAGGCGTTGCGCAACCGCGATACCGCCGAAACCGCCGCCAAGAATGACGACTCGCGCAGGACGTGACGCACGGTTCATGTGAATGCTGTTCTGTCATGCACGACGAGCAACCCGTCGAAGGTGAGTATCAAGCCCCGGCCGCGCCGGTTACGCCGCCCCAAAAGGCGCGCCGTCGCGCCGGCGGCATCGGCACGATCGCGGCCGGACTCGGCGTCCTCGCGCTCAAGTTCAAAACGCTACTTGTGCTCCTGCTCAATCTGAAGTTCGTGTTGATCGGTGCAAAGCTGTTCGCGGTAAGCT
>PMUE01000198.1 GCA_003167055.1 Vulcanimicrobiota bacterium
TTGAGATCGAAGATCAGTTTGTGCGTGGCGGTGGCTTGCGTCAGATAACCGCCGGTCGTGTGTTTGATGCCTTTGGGCTTGGCGGTTGTGCCGCTCGTATAGAGCAAGAACAACAGGTCTTCGGCATTCATCCGCTCCGGTTCGCACGTGGTCGATTGCCCCGCGGTGACCTCGTCGAACCAGAGGTCGCGGCCTTCGTGCATGAAAACGTCGTCGCCGACGCGTTTGGCGACGAGACAGTGCTTCACGCTGGGCGTCTTTTCCATCGCGATATCGCAGTTTTTCTTGAGGGGGAGCTTACTGCCGCGGCGCCATCCGTAGTCGGCGGTGATGATCGCGACGCATTCCGAGTCGTTGACGCGGTCGGTAATCGAGTCGGGTGAGAACCCGCCGAAGATCACCGAANNCTCGGGGATCATCGGCATGTAGATGGCGACGCGGTCACCCTTCTTAATGCCGAGTTTGCGAAGGCCGTTCGCAAACTTACACACGTCGTCGAGTAATTGTTGGTAGGTGATGGTCCAGCGATCGCCGGGCTCGCCTTCATAATAATAGGCGATCTTATTGCCTTTGCCGGCCTTGACGTGGCGATCTAAACAATTCACCGACACGTTGAGTTCGCCGTCATAAAACCACTTGGCAAACGGCTCTTTCCACTCAAGCGTCTTGGTGAACGGCTTCATCCATTCGAGCTTGCGGGCCCAGCCCGCCCAAAACGCCTGGTAATCTTTTTCGGCTTCTTCGTAGATCCCGGGTTGGGCGTTCGCTTGCGCCGTGAAGTCTGACGGCGGTGGGAAGCGGCGGCTCTCTTCAAAGAGAGCCTCAATTGCTTGCGTGCTCATGGCCCCGAGTTCACCGGGGGTCATCGCAAATGCCTGCCGAAAAACTTATGCAAATGGTTGCCGCGTTCGTGCTCGCCGTCACGACGGCTCTGGCGCACGTACACGAGCATGCGCCGCCGCCCGATTTCAGCATTCCCTCTGCTAAGGGGACGAAGCACTTATACGATCTACGCGGCAAGGTCATCGTATTGAATTTCGGGGCAACCTGGTGCCCGCCGTGCACCGACGAGCTGAAGTACTTTGTCCGTGCCGCTGATCTTTTCGGTTCAAAGATCGACTTGCTGACGATCTCGTCCGAACCGCCCGACGTCGCGGCGAGTTACTTGCGGCTGTGGAACATGGATAAAGCGCTACCGGTGCTTGAAGATCTCGATGGTTCGATTTCCAAGGCGTACTCGACACCGCCGATTCCACTCACCGTGGTGCTCGATCCGGCTGGGAACGTTTACTACATCTCGCGGGGCGGTCTCTCATGGGACGAGCTCCGCACAGCGATTGAGGGTGCCCTTGCGACCCCGGCAGTTGGCACTCCGGCCCCTGGAGTGCTAAGATAGCCCGCAATGAAGAGTGAGGGCGGCCTCGACAAGCGCAAGGCCTACATCCTGGCCACGGTCGTCTACGAATACATCGCGACCGCCGAGCCGGTGGGCTCAAACACGCTCACGCAAAAGTACAATCTCGGCGTGAGTTCGGCCACCGTGCGCAACGAAATGGCGGAGTTGGAAGCGGGCGGCTACTTGGTTCAGCCGCACACCTCGGCAGGCCGCGTCCCATCCGATGCCGGCTATCGCACCTATGTCGATGAGCTGATGCAGCCCGAAACGCTTGCGACCGAAGATCGCCGGCGCATTCGCGACGATCTGCGCGAGGCAAGCCGCGAGCTCGACGAAGTCATCGAAAGTGCGACGCGTTTGCTCGGGCGCCTCTCGAACAACCTTGCATTCGTTACCAAGCCGCAGCCGGACACGCAGAGCTTCCGGCACATTCAGCTGATTTGGCTCTCTCCGCGCACCGGCGTCGCCATCGTCGTTACGTCGCTGGGTGTTGCGGCGCAAACGCTTTTCGAAGTCACCAGTGATCTCGAAGCCGACGCGCTCACGCGCCTTTCCAATGCGCTCAACGCGCGCCTGGGCAATCGCTTGATGCGTGATATCGCGGATCGCGACGTTCAAGGTGCGGTCGAGGAGCTTGGGCTCTCGGACGAATTGCGCGGTGCGGTGCTCGCCGCGTTGCGCAGCGCGCGCAGCGCACAAGCGCCGTCGATCGCGGCAGCCGGAGCGCAAAACCTGCTCGATCAACCCGAGTTTCAAGATCTGCGCAAACTGCGTTCGATCTTGCGCATCGTCGAAGAGCAAAAGACGTTGTACGACATGGTTGCCGATTCGATCGGGACCGATACGGCCAGCGTGAAGATCGGCGCCGAATTCGGCAGCGACGAGCTGGCGGATCTCTCGGTCGTCACCGTGCCGTATCGCGTCGGCCCAAATGCGGTCGGGATGCTCTCGATCCTCGGTCCGCGGCGAATGCCTTACGCCCGTCTGGTGGCCCTCGCCTCGGGAACTGCCGATACCCTTTCCGAACGCCTTTCCGATATAGAGTAGAATGCCCACCAAGGATTATTACGAAGTTCTCGGCGTTGCGCGAGATGCGTCGCCGGATGACATCAAGCGCGCGTATCGCGGCCTTGCCCGTCGCCATCACCCCGACGTCGCCCACGATAAGGCCGGTGCGGAGCATCTCTTTAAAGAGATCAATGAAGCCTACGAGGTGCTCTCAGATCCACAGAAGCGCGCGCAATACGATCGCTTCGGTACCGTAAGTGGACCGCAGACCGGTTCGGACTTCGGGTTTTCAGGATTCGGTCCGAACGGCTTCGGCGACATCTTCGACATGTTCTTCGGTGAAGCGCGTGCGCAGGCACAACCGCGCCGCAGCGGTCCGCAACGCGGATCGGATCTCCGCTACGATCTAGAGATTACGCTTGACGAAGCGTTCACCGGCACGACGAAGGAGATTCAATTCTCGCATCTCGCGCAGTGTGATACGTGCAAAGGGTCGGGCGCGCTGCCGGGCTCGCTGGTTGCCGGATGCGAGCGTTGTCACGGTACCGGCGTGATGCGCACGGTGCGTCAGACGCCGCTTGGACAATTCGTCACGCAAACGACGTGCACGACGTGCGGCGGCGAAGGCCACCTCATCACGCAACCCTGTGCCGACTGCAGTGGGCGCGGCCGGCGTGAGGTCGAACGCAAACTCACCGTGCGTGTTCCCGCTGGCGTCGATGACGGCTCGCGCATTCGCATCGCCGGCAACGGAGAAGCCGGGATTCGTGGCGGTCCCGGGGGCGATCTTTACGTCTACCTCAGTGTCGCGTCGCATCCGCTCTTCCGGCGTGACGGACTCGAAACGTTCATCGACGTTCCGATCAGTTTTCCACTTGCAGCCTTGGGCACGACGATCGACGTACCGTCGCTCGAAGGACCGCTGCAACTCGGTATTCCCGCCGGTACGCAAAGCGGAACGACCCTGCGTTTACGTGGACACGGCATGCCCTCGGTTCGCGGCTCGCAGCGTGGCGATCATCACGTCACCGTACACGTCGTCGTGCCGACGAAGCTCAACAAACGCCAGCGTGAATTGCTCGAGGACTATGCACGCGCGGGCGGGGATTCGATCGAGGAGAAGAGCTTCATGGATCGAGTGAAGGACGCGTTCCGGCCGGAGTGAATCAGCCACCGTAATGCCTGCGCGACGGTTTTTCGTTCGTGACGCACATCGCGCGGGAGAAGTGGTCGCGATCTACGGCAGCGATGCGCATAAGATCGTCAACGTCTTGCGCCTGCGTGACGGCGACGTCATCGAGGTGGTCGATTCGCACGGCTCGATCTTCGCCGCAACGCTCGAGTCAAAAGCAGGTGAGCTCCAAGCGCGGTTAGGTGAGCCGCGTAGCGCACCGTCCCCGAGGGTGGTCATCGACGTGGCGCAAGGCATTCCCAAAGGTCAGAAGATGGACTTCGTTGTGGAGAAGCTCGGCGAGCTACGCGTGCGCGCGTTGATCCCCCTGCGCAGCGAACGCACGATCGTTGCCGACGTTGGATCGGCGAAGCTCGAACGTTGGCGTCGCCTCGCGCACAGCGCGGCGCAGCAAAGCGGTCGCACCGATCTGCTCGCCGTGACCGAGCCGTTACCGTTCGCGCAACTCTGCCTGCAATTTCCGGAGTACGACGCCGTCATTTTTCCGTGGGAGCTTGCTGAACCGCAGCCGCTGCGTGAGGCGCTGCCGGCCATCGTGGCCGACGCCACGCGGATTCTCGTGGTGGTCGGTCCCGAGGGGGGGTTCTCGCACGCCGAGGCCGAGTCGGCGAAGGCGGCCGGCGCGCATCTCGTCTCATTGGGTTCGCGCATCCTGCGCACCGAAACCGCCGCGCTTGCAGCTGTGGCGATCCTGGGATACGAACTGCGCTTGTAAGGCCATCCTGCCGATTGACGATAACGGTAGTAGATGAACGAACGCGGGAGCGTAGGCCACCTGCGCCGCGCCGGAGCGGTGAGCGCGCTAGCGATCATCGGTGTCCTGGTTTTACAGGCCATCGTCCTTATCGTGCTCACGGTCACCACACTGCCGCCCTCGCGCTCGGTGAATGCCAGCGGGCTGCGCCGGGGCTACACGATCCGCATTCTCTATGACGCCACGATTCATGACGAGGCAGATCTTCACCGTAGTATCGCGACCCTGAGCGCCTCTCAGGCAAACTTCGGGGACTTCAACCCGGACGAAACTGCCCTATTGCAACGATTCTTGGCACGGCCAAACCGCCCCGATTCGTTGGCGCTTTTCGGTCTCTTCAACGCCAAGACCAACGCCTACGAAGCCAGTGCGCGCGCGCGCCGCGGGGCCTTCCGCCTTTCCGCCATCGTCATCGGCCTCATCGCAATCGGCCTCGTCGTCTTCATTTACTATCGCGTGGCGCGGCCGGCCGAGGGGCGCTGGGCCAAGATGGTCGAGCGCCNNTCGCGCTCATCGACGCGAACAGCCGCATCGTTCGTGCGAACGCGGAGCTCGAGCGGTTGACGCTCTACCGCTCCGACGAATTGATCGGCGCACCGATCGACACGCTGGCGCCGGCGCAGGACGCGATCGAGCATGCCGGCCTGGCAACCCCGCTCTTTTCGGAGACGTCGCTGCGGTTCGATGCGGCGCTGCGCGCGAAAACCGGTGCGGCGGTAATGGTGCGCGTCGATACCGTTCCGATGCGCACGGGCGGCGAGTTGGAGGGCGTTTACGTGATCGCGCGTGACGTGACGCACGAGCGAGAGCTCGAGTTTCGCGAGGGCGTGCAGCGCGAGCGGCTGCGCTCACTCTCGCGAATCGCCTCGGTGCATGCAAGCTCGGTCGACCGCCAGATCAGCGAGACGCTGCAGTTCGCGGTGCGGGCACTTGAAATGCAAGGCGCCGGCGTGTCGCGCGTCTACGATGACGAAGTGAAGATCATTCACTCCGTTGGCGATGGGCT
>PMUE01000204.1 GCA_003167055.1 Vulcanimicrobiota bacterium
ATTGCCGGCGACTCGCCACGGACCGGCGCGTGCATACGCGCTGTAGTCGTAGGTCATTGCGTCGGCAAGCACCACGGTAGCGGGCGCAAGGTCGGCACGATTGGCGAGAATGCTCACTAAGTCGGGATCGATCTCGAGCGCAGTCACCGCGGCGCTAGCCTCGAGCAGTGCCACGGTCAATGCGCCCGTGCCGGCGCCGATTTCGATCAAGCGTGCGCCGCCGGCGGGCGCATCCTCGGTCGCGAGGCGTGCGATACGCCGCGCCGACGCGCCGTCCATCAAAAAATTTTGCCCGAATTTCTTTTTCGGGCGTGCGCCCCACGCCGCCAGGAGCGCGCGTGGGTTTACTTCAGACGGTATACCGTTACCGCCCGGCGCCCGAATTGCATAGCATCACGGTATGAAGTGTAACCGAGATCGATGCGATAGCCAACGATCGCGCCGCCGGTGTCACCGGCGATCGCGTAGCCATATCCGGGAATGTACAGGCGCGTGCCGAGCGGGATGACCCGCGGATCGACGGCTACGATGCCGTGACCGGCGGGACGGCCGGTGGCGGTAATGCCGCTGCAGCCGGCGCAATACGGCGTGTACGCGGTTGCAACCATTTGCATGGCGTCGGCCGCGCCGACATCAACGATGCGCGGACGCGCTTTGCGCACTGTTCGCGAGCCGATGACGCGAGCTTTGACACTGCCGCTCTGGGCTTGCGTAAAAGCAACGAGAACGTCGATCATGCCAACCTGACCCTTCGAGAGGATCTTCGAAACGCCGGGCTGCAAGGCGACGTTGACGCGGCGGATCGTCGGCACCGCAATCGTGCGATGTTCGACGCGTTGCCAGGTCAAGAAATGATTGATACGCACGATACCGTCAGGAGGAACGGGCGCATCGAGCGCAGGCGTAACGCTGTCGTATTTTCCGAGGCGAACGTTTTGCGACTGCAGCAACGCAGCCACGTTCGGCGCACTCGAGATAACGGTATTGCGGCGCTTACCCGCAACGATTGCTACCGATACCGCAGGGCGGTATTCGATCGACATGCGGTCGGAAAGCGGTGTATCGAGCGACGGCGATACGTAGTCGTTCGCACCGATGCTGATCGCGTGCTCGCGCAAGAATGCACCAACCGTTGTCGCGTTGGTCGGCTGCTCGGTCGTCGATCCCTGGGCGGTGAAAATCACCGTATGGGCGACGCTACTTGTAACTGCCGCGTTACCGGCATACGCCGGCGACGGGTAGGTGAGAAATCCGGCCCATACGAGGCCGGCGGTCAAGACGCTGACGGCAAGCACGTGGCTACGCCGCAGGGGGCCGCGTCCTATCAAGACCGAGGTCCTTTCTGTCCCAGCCCCGGCATCGGCACACCGCAACCCGCAGTGGCGAACGAATACCCGCAAGCTAGACCAACAGTAGGTAAAAAATCGGCGATAGCGCCCCAAACAAATTCTGGGGACAGGTCCCTGATAGTTAGAGAAACGCCGTTGGTGGCGGATCAAGGCTCGCATAGGGGGAGCCGGCAATGGAGATCCGCGCGGAGGTCGCCTGTTGGACGGGCGACTGACCCCGGCACTATAGCATGTCCGTTTCGGACCGGGCATACGCCTTAAGTCGCATTGGCGGCAGGAGCACCCTTTTTTAGAGAAGACTTTGCCCACCTGCCGAATCACTGCGCATGCACTTGCGTGTCGGCTTCTTCACCGAGATCTACCGGCCAGTGGTCAACGGTGTGGTAACGTCCGTCGACACGCTCGCCGAGGGGTTGCGCGCACGCGGGCACGAGGTGTACTGTTTCGCGCCGAGCATGCCGGGCGGAACGCGAAGCGACGGCGACGTTTTTCGCCTCCCGTCGCTCCCGCTGCCGCCCGCGACACCGTACCGATTGACGCTTCCGCTGGTCGGCCGGCGAAACGTCAACAACTTCATCAAGCGCCTGGGCTTGATCCACGTGCACTCGCTCTTTGTCACCGGTTGGGCCGGCCTGCGCTACGCGCGGCGATACGGCATGCCGATCGTCTACACGTACCACACCCAGCTCGAAGCTTACGCGCACTACGTGCCGTTCGAGCCGAAGGCCACGCGGTTTGCGGCAGTCCAGTTGACGCGCACATTCTGCAATCTCGTCGATGCGGTAATCGTGCCGACGCCGGCGGTCGCGCACCATCTACGCGAGCTGGGCGTTGAAGGGCGCATCGAGGTGGTGCCGACCGGCATCGACGTCGAGCGCTTCGGCGCCGGCCGGCGCGATGAAGCTTTGCGCCGGCGGCTCGGCGTTCGTCCTGACGGCCGGCTAGTGCTCTTCGTCTCGCGCCTGGCGCGCGAGAAAAACGTCGACGTCGTGTTGCGCGCCCTGGCCGACACGAACGACCCGGCGTGCGTCTTGGTTATTGCGGGTGATGGTCCGCAGCGCGATGAGCTCGAGCATTTGGCGATCGAACTCGGCGTCAGAGATCGCGTCGTCTTTCTCGGCGTGGTCGTGCGCGACGAGCTGCCCGACCTCTACGCAAGCGCCGACGCGTTCGTCTTTCCGAGCACGAGCGAAACGCAGGGCCTGGTACAAGCTGAAGCCCTCGCGGCCGGAGCCTTCGTGATCGCCGCGGATACGCAGCCCAATCGCGAGGTGCTCGGCGATGCGGCGCGTATCGTTGCGCCCGATCGGGCCGGCTTCGCGGGCGCGTTACGCGACCTCCCGCGTACGCCCGACGCCGGGGTTCGAACGCGAGCGAAAGCTGCCGCCCTGCGGTTTTCCGCCGTGCGCCAGGTCGATGCGATGCTCGACGTCTACATGTCCCTCTTAGATCCCACCCGGGTTGACGGATCGAACGTACGTTCGGTATCATAGAAGCATGGTTCAGGCACAGCTCGGGTACGCCGCCGACCGGCTCGGAGAGGGAGTCGCCTACGCGCGCCTGACGACGCGGACGGGAGAGCGGCTTGTGCGAGTCGCCTTCCGCGTCCAGCGCTTTGAAGGCCTCGGCGGTCGTGAGATCGGGTACGCCGCGCTAACCGCGGTGGCGATAATGCTGCGCGAACGCGGCATCGAGCGCGCATCGTTCGGACTTGCCGACGCCGACCTTGTTGCGGATTGCAATTCACATCGTGACGTGCCGCCGCCGCTCGTTCTGCCCTACGTGCGCTTACGCTGCGCGCTGAATCGTTTCGCGGCCTACATATTGAACGTCGGTGGCGATCCCGATCTAGAAGCCCGCGCACGCGCCGAATTGGTGTTGCATACCGCGGCGTAAGTCACCGGCGCTTCCAGTAGAGACGAAGGCGCTTGCACGCGCGCTGCTCGGATGGCGCCTCGTCCGGAAGAGTCCGCAGGGATCCGCCGGCGGCCGCATTGTCGAGACCGAGGCCTATCTCCCGCTCGTCGATCCCGCATCCCATGCGTATCGCGGGATCTCTGCGCGCAACGTCGCGATGTTCGGGCCGCCGTTTCGCGCGTATGTCTATCGTATCTACGGTCAACATTGGTGCTTCAACGTCACGAGTGAATCGCGCGGGTATGGCGCCGCCGTGCTCATCCGCGCGCTCGAACCGGACGAGGGTATCGCGCTCATGCAAATGCGCCGCGGAGTCGACGATCTGCGAGACCTCTGCCGCGGGCCGGCGCGTCTCGCCCAAGCACTCGACATCGACCGCCGTCTCGACGGAGGCGATCTTCGGACGGGGCCGGAGCTGCTGCTGCTGCCTCCCGACCGGCCGGCGGGTGCGGTCCGCACAAGCCGGCGGATCGGCATCAGCCTCGCTGCGCACCGGCTCTTGCGCTTCTACGAGCGCGGCAGCCCATACCTGAGCGGCCCCAAAAGCTTGTCGCCGTGAGGCACCTGTGCTATAGTCACTACGTTTAATTCCCCCGTACTTATGACCCGACGCTCGCGAGGCAGCCTCGCCCGTGATAGCGTCGCGTTGTTCATGCGTACGACTCTACGAGAGAGAACACTCCTCTGCAAACGGAACATCGCCCCCAAAATAATAATAACGGGCAGCAAGGTGGCGGACGACGCCGCCGTTCGCGCCGCCGCCACGGGTTCAACCCGCAATTTCAACAACACAACGAACAGTTTCCTCAAGCGGAAACTGGGCCGCCGCTTTTGACCGCAGCCGATCTCGAAGACAAGAAGAAGGCCGAACTGGTCGAGATCGCCGAGCAGAATGAAGTGGCGCTCGGCAATCCGACGACGATGAAGAAGGACGAGATTATCGCCGCCATCATCGCCGCGCAGCAGCAGCGCTCCGGCATCGAGATGGCAAGCGGTATTCTCGACATCCTCCCTGAGGGCTACGGCTTCTTGCGCCGCGGTGGCTACGTGATCGGCAATGACGACATCTATGTCAGTCAGTCGCAGATCCGCCGCTTCGAATTACGGCGTGGCGACATGGTCGAAGGCCAGGTCCGCCGCCCGAAAGAGAGCGAGAAGTACTACGGTCTCATTCGTGTCGATCGCGTCAACGATCTCGATCCCGAAGCCATCAAAGGCCGGCGCCTGTACGAAAAGGGCACGCCGATCTATCCGAACGAGCGCTTCAAGCTCGAGGTGCGCTCGACACAGTTGTCGACCCGCGTCATCGATCTGTTCTGCCCGATCGGTAAGGGTCAGCGCGCGCTGATTGTCTCGCCGCCGAAAGCCGGTAAGACGACGCTGCTCAAGAACATCGCGAACTCGATTTCGATCAATCATCCCGACGCGCACATCATTGCGTTGCTCGTGGACGAGCGGCCGGAAGAAGTGACCGATATGCAACGCACCGTCGACGGCGAAGTCGTCGCTTCGACGTTCGACGAGCATCCCGAGAATCACACGGCCGTTGCTGAATTGACGATGGAGCGCGCAAAGCGTTTGGTCGAGCTCGGCAAAGACGTTGTGATCCTGCTCGACTCGATCACGCGTTTGGCTCGTGCCTACAATCAGGTCGTTACAAGCTCGGGTCGCACGCTTTCCGGCGGTCTCGACACCGCGTCGCTGCACAAACCGAAGCGCTTCTTCGGCGCGG